>JAAYAK010000078.1 GCA_012719415.1 Syntrophorhabdus sp. | reverse complement strand
GGCGGGTGATAGGTGATGGGTCATGGGGTAGTAGGCAGAGAGAAAAGAGCATTCCCTATTCCCTATTCCCTATTACCCATAACCCATAACCTGTAGCCTGTTCTTATGAAACTAAAAAAAGAGCTTTCGATCATCATCGGAATTCTCGTTGCCTTCGGGGCGCTCGTTCTGATCGAGACGCGGCTGCCGAACTTCGCACGTTTCTTCCCGGTGTGGGAGAACAAACTTCTCGTTGTCGTCCTTAACATAAACCTTCTGCTCATCCTCCTGCTCCTCTTCCTGATCACCCGCATCATTCTCAAGGCGTATATCGAGAAGAGGCGGGGCATTTGGGGATCGGGTCTCAAGAAGAGGCTCACCTCGACGCTCCTGTTTATCTCCATCGTGCCCTCTTTCACGCTCTTCATCCTGGCCACGGGTTTCTTCTACGTGAGCATGGACCGGTGGTTCAGCCAGCAGGTGGAGGACACCATGGAAAGCGCCCTCGAGCTTTCCCGGCTGCACTACGAGGAGGTCTTCCAGCGCCACACGAGGATCGGGGAGCAGATGGTGGAAGAGATCGGGAAGAAGGAATTGCTGGGAGACGAAAAGGGGCTCAAGAAGCTCCTCAGGCAGTACGGGAGGACCCACCTGCTCGGCTACGTTGTTGTCTACGATCCCCTGTCGGGAGCGATCATCAGGGTCGGGGGCTCAGCGAAGTCCGAAAAGACGATCCTTTCGAGGCTGAAACTGTTCACGGACAAGGCTGTTTCCCAGGAGATCATCCCCGACGAGGAGGGCGAAATGCTCGTTGTAGGTATGCGCCTCACGTCGGCCATGGCGGGAGGAGGCGCTCCCATTCTCTTTCTCGGCGACACGATAAGGATACAGGGCAGGGAGCGCATGAGGCAGATTGCCGTCACGAGCAAGGAATTCAGGGAATCCCGCGTGTTCAAAAAGGTCCTCAAGTACAGTTTCATCATCCCCCTGTTCCTTATCACCATCCTTACCATCTTCGTCTCCCTCTGGGTGGGCATCAAGATGGCGACGGAGATCACCGTTCCCATAGAGAAGATGAAGGAAGGCGCGGCCATCATAGCCAGGGGGAAGTTCGACATCAACCTCGAGGACCGGGGAAAGGACGAGATCGGTACCCTCGTGAGGGCCTTCAACAGCATGGCGAGGGAACTGAAGATAGCCAAGGATGAGATAGAGAGCAAGAGCCGCTCCCTGGAGTTCGTCCTCGACAACGTGGCGGCGGGTATTATCTCGACGGACAAGAGGGGTACCATCCTTCTCGCGAACAACGCCGCCCGCGTCATCCTCGGCGTGGAAAGGGAAAAACTGGAAGGGATGTCCCTGAGGGAGGTCTTCGGCAACGATTTCAAGGCCCTCACGAAATCGTTCCTCCGGGAGGTCCGGGCATCGAAAGGCGAGACCATCACGAAGGACTTGAGGCTCAACCTCAAGAAGGACATCACGTATCTCAGGGCATCGCTCACGGCCCTCAAGGACGAGCGCAAGAGGGTGGGGGGTTTCATCATCGCCTTCGACGACATCACCCACGTGGTGCGCGCCGAGAAGCTGGCTACCTGGCAGGAGGTGGCCCGCAAGCTCACCCACGAGATCAAGAACCCGCTCACACCCATCGTCCTGTCGGCCGAGCGCATCCGCAGGAAGCTCATGGCACGGTTCACAGGGCCCGACAAGGGCGTTCTCGACGAGACGACCTCGGTCATCATCCGGTCCGTGGCTGACATAAAGGACATCGTCAATGAGCTTACCAAGCTCACCCATACGTCCCAGGCGAGGACACTGGAGGACCTGAACAGCGTCGTTGAGGAGACCCTGGACCTTTACCGGAACCTCTATCACAACATATCGATAGGTTTCGAGCCCGGTGAACTCCCTCTCGTGCGGGTGGACCGCGACGGGCTGAAACGGGCCTTCATCAACCTTATCACAAACGCCGTCAAGGCCATCGACGGCAAGGCGGGGACCATCACGGTCCGCACGCGGTACGACAGGGCGAAGCGCGCCGGCATCATCGAATTTGCGGACAGCGGCAAGGGTGTCCCCGACCAGGACAAGGAGAAGGTCTTCGACCCCTACTTCACGAAGGACGAAGGCGGCACCGGCCTCGGTCTCGCAATCGTCCACTCCATCATCCTCGAGCACCACGGCAGGATACGGGTCGAAGACAACGTGCCGAAAGGCGCGAAGTTCATCATAGAGATACCCATAACAGAGACGTGAAAAAGAAGGTTCAAGAGTTCAAGAGTTCAAGAGTAAGAGACAAAAAAGACAACCGATTCCCGTTCGCGGTCTCTCCCTTGAACCCTTGAACTTTTGAACTCTTGAACCCCGGACAAAGTCCGGCCGGCCCGGCAGACCTGTCTTTTCCCGTCTTTCTGTGTTATATTACTGTCTATGAAGGTTGTTTGCACGAACAGGAAGGCCTATCACGAGTACCATATCGAGGAGAAATTCGAGACGGGGATAGTCCTTACGGGCACGGAAGTGAAGTCACTCAGGGAAGGCAGGGCGAACCTCAAGGAGAGCTACGCGAAGGTCAAGGACGGCGAGGTTTTCGTCGTGAACGCCCACATCAGCCCCTATTCCTGCGGGAACATATACAACCACGAGCCGAAGAGGACCCGCAAGCTCCTCATGCACAAAAGGGAGATCATGCGGCTCATCGGCAAGGTCAAGGAGAGGGGATATACGCTGATCCCCCTTTCCCTTTACTTCGACAGGAGGAACAGGGCCAAGATGGAACTGGCGCTGGCAAAGGGAAAGACACTTTACGACAAAAGGGAGGGAATCAGGCGCAAGGACGAGAAACGTCTCATGGAACGCGAGGAAAGAATGCGATGACGGGGGCGACTGGCTTCGACAGGGAAGTGAGGGTCAGAGAGGCATGCCGGGTTACTGCTTACCCGTACCCAAGCGGAACTAAACACAACTGCAGACTCTCACGAGTACGCACTAGCTGCCTAGTAAGCAGCTACATCATCCGGACCTTCCTCCTGCTTTAGGTCCGTGTATGGTGTCATCTTAGCGGGATAGTCCGGCGTAACGCCTATAGCGCCGGGCGAAACCTTGTAGGCTGGGGCAGTGAGGAACCCGTCAGCGGGTGCCTGGCTGTCCGAGACTTAATACGCTGACTAAGCATGTAGTCTGTCTGAAGCCTTCTTTTCTGGACGTGGGTTCGATTCCCACCGCCTCCACCATATATCGACCCCTCCGGCACCCCGGGTTGACTCGCCTGCGCTATTTTGATACCCTGAAAGGACCTCATGCAAAGACAATCCGGCTGGAGATCGAAGTCAAAAGAGGACATCAAGGAGATATACAGCTTCGCTGAAGGCTACAAGGCCTTCCTCGATGAGGCGAAGACGGAGCGGGAGGCCGTCCGGTGCATCACCCGTGTTCTCGAAGCGGCGGGATTCGGCACGAACCCTTCCGGCGAGCGCGTGTTTGCCGTGAACAGGGGCAAGGAAGCGATGGCCTTCGTCCGGGGAAGCGGCGACATCTCCGAAGGGCTCAACATCGTTGTGGCCCATATAGATGCCCCGAGACTCGACCTCAAGCAGAATCCCCTGTACGAGGATGTCGACCTGGCGCTCCTGAGGACCCACTATTACGGCGGCATCAAGAAGTACCAGTGGGTCGCGGTCCCGCTTGCCATTCATGGAGTTGTGGTGAGGTCAGATGGGGAAACCGTCGACATCTGCATCGGCGAAAAGGAGGATGATCCCGTCTTCCTCATCGATGACCTGCTGCCCCACCTGTCCAGGAAGACGCAGGATGAGAAGAAGCTCGGCGATGCCATCGACGGGGAGAAGCTCGTCGTCCTCTTCGGTTCGCTGCCGCTGACCGGCGCGGAAAAGGAGCCCGTGAAACAATACGTCCTCAAGATACTGGGCGATGCCTACGGCATGACCGAGGACGATCTCATCAGCGCCGAGATCGAGATTGTACCCGCCTTCAAGGCGAGGGATGTCGGCATTGACCGCAGTATGGTCGGCGGCTACGGACAGGATGACAGGGTCTCGGCATACACCCTGCTCAAAGGGTTATGCCAGGTCAGGGACCCCCGGAGGCATTGCCTCGCGATCTTCGCGGACAAGGAGGAGATAGGCTCCGAGGGCTCGACGGGCATAAAGTCGGCCTTTCTCCCCATCTTTCTCGACGATATACTGGCCGGGATGGGAATGAAGGCCGACGAGGCCCTGATGAGAAGGATCCTCTTCCGGTCGAAGGCGCTTTCCGCCGATGTGAACGCGGCGGTGGACCCCACCTTTCAGGAGGTCCACGAGAAACAGAACGCCTGTTACCTCGGCCGCGGGCCCTGCATCACCAAGTTCACCGGCCACATGGGCAAGGTGGGGGCAAGTGACGCGAATGCCGAATATGTCGCTGAAGTGACAGGTCTTTTTGACAGGTCAGGCATCATGTGGCAGACGGGCGAACTGGGGAAGATAGATGAAGGAGGCGGCGGGACGGTGGCAAAGCACCTCGCCGTCCACGGGATGGACATCATCGACTGCGGAGCACCTGTTCTGGTCATGCACTCGCCCTATGAACTGTCGAACAAGCTCGATATCTTCGAGACATACAGGGCATTCCAGGTCTTTTTTGAGGCGTAAGGAACGGAGGCGCCACGCGAATGACGGATTTCGAACATATAGACATACCTGACGTTCTGCCCTTGTTGCCCGTGCGCGACATGGTGATGTACCCCAGTGTCCTCCTCCCGCTTTTTGTGGGACGCGACATGTCCATCAATGCCGTGGAGAAGTCCCTGTCGCAGGACCGTCTCATCGTGGTGGCGGCCCAGAAGGACCTCACCGACGAAGATCCCCTGCCCGAGAGGATCTACACCGTGGGCGTCGTGTCGCAGATCATGCGCATGCTCAGGCTCCCCGACGGAAGGGTGAAGGTCCTCATCCAGGGTTTGAAGAAGGCGAAGATCGAGAAGTATATCCAGGAGACCCCGACCTTCCTCGTCAGGCTTGCCACCATCGAAGAGCCCATCATAACGGAGATCACCCTGGAGATCGAGGCGCTCATGCGCTATGTCAAGGAGGAGATGGAGAAGGTCGTCTCCATGGGCAGGATGGTCCCGCCCGACATCCTCATGGTCCTCGACACCATCGACGAGCCGGGGAGGCTCGCTGACATAGCCGCCGCCAACCTGGGGCTCAACGTCGACAAGGCCCAGGAGATCCTGGAGATCGTCGATCCCGTCGAGCGTTTAAGGAAGCTCTCCGAGATCCTCGGCAAGGAGATCGAGCTCCTCAACATGCAGGCGAAGATACTCTCCCAGGCGAAGGAGGAGATGTCGAAGTCCCAGAGGGAGTATTTTCTCAGGGAACAGATGCGGGCCATCCGCACCGAGCTCGGTGAGGGCGACGAGCGCACCGAGGAGGTCGAGGAGCTCCGCAAGCGCATCAAGAAGGCGAAGATGCCCAAAGAGGTGGAGAAGGAGGCGAAGAAGCAGCTCGAACGCCTCGACATGATGCACCCCGACGCCGTTGAATCGACGATGGTGCGAACCTACCTGGAGTGGCTCGTCGAACTCCCCTGGAGCAAGTCGACGAAGGACAACATCGACATAAAGAAGGCGCGGGGTATACTCGACAAGGACCACTACGATCTCGACAAGGTGAAGGACCGGATCCTTGAGTTCTTGAGCGTCATGAAGCTCAAGGCCGACATGAAGGGCCCGATCCTGTGCTTTGTGGGGCCGCCGGGTGTGGGTAAGACATCGCTCGGCAAGTCCATCGCCCGGGCGATCGGCCGCAAGTTCTCCCGCATATCGCTGGGCGGCATGAAGGACGAGGCGGAGATCCGCGGCCACAGGCGCACGTACGTCGGCTCCATGCCGGGCAGGATCATCCAGTACATCAAGATCGCCGGAACGAACAACCCCGTCTTCATGATGGATGAGATAGACAAGATCGGGAACGATTTCCGGGGGGACCCTGCCAGCGCGCTCCTCGAGGTGCTCGATCCCGAGCAGAACAACGCCTTCAGCGACCACTACCTGAACGTCCCCTTCGACCTGTCGAAGGTCATGTTCATCACCACCGCGAACCAGATGGATACCATCCCTTCGGCGCTGCGCGACAGGATGGAGGTCATCGACATCCCCGGGTACACGGAGAAGGAGAAGCTCGAAATAGCGAAGCGCTACCTCATCCCCAAGCAGCTTTCCGAGAACGGCCTGACGGCCGCCAGGCTCGGCTTGACCGACAGGGCCCTGGAGAAGATCATCAATGAGTACACCCGGGAGGCGGGTCTCAGGAACCTCGAAAGGGAGATCGCCATGGTCGCCCGAAAGGTGGCCAGAAGGGTCGCCGAGGGCGACAGGAAGAAGGTGGTCGTCACCCCGAAGAACGTCCACGATTTCCTGGGTCCCGTCAAGTACCTGCCCGACAGCCAGATGGAGCAGGATTACGTGGGTGTGGCGAGCGGACTTGCCTGGACGGAGTTCGGCGGCGACGTTCTCTACATCGAGGCCTCCTGCCGCAAGGGCAAGAAGGAGCTGACGCTCACGGGCAACATGGGCGAGGTGATGAAGGAATCGGCGCAGGCGGCGCTCACCTATATCAAGTCGAAGTCGAAGGCGCTCGGCATCGAGGAGGGCATCTTCGACGATCTGGAGATGCACATCCACGTGCCCCAGGGCGCCATCCCCAAGGACGGCCCCTCGGCGGGCATCACCATGGCCGTTGCCATGATAAGCGCCATCACGGGGCGCCCCATCAACAGGAAGATAGCGATGACGGGGGAGATCACCCTGACGGGCAGGGTCCTCGCCATCGGCGGCCTCAAGGAAAAGACACTCGCGGCCCTGCGCAACCGGATGGAAAAGGTCCTCATTCCCCACGAGAACGACCACGAGCTTGTCGAGATACCCCCGTATGTGAAGAAAAAGATCACCTTCCTTTCCGCGAAGACCATGGACGACGTGGTAGCGGCTGTTTTTGGAAAAAAGGTGTGAGACATGAAAGAGGCCTCCTTCTGTGAGAGGAAGGACGGGAAGACGGTCCATTGTTCCCTGTGCCGCCACGGATGCGTCATCGCCGACGGCAAGAGAGGTCTGTGCGGTGTCCGCGAGAACAGGGACGGCACGCTCTACAGCCTTGTCTGGGGCTTGCCCTGCGCCTATCATGTTGACCCCATAGAAAAGAAGCCTCTTTTTCACTTCTACCCCGGATCGAAGGCCTTCTCCGTGGCCACGGTGGGATGCAACTTCCGCTGCCTCCACTGCCAGAACCACGATATCTCCCAGGGCCCCCGCGAGAACGGGAGGGTTTTCGGAGAAACGGTGAGCCCCGGGGAGATCGTCGCGGAGGCGCTTGCGTCACGGTGCGCGAGCATCTCCTACACCTACACGGAGCCCACCATCTTCTTCGAATACGCCTTCGACATAGCCCGCGAAGCCCGGGAAAAAGGCATAGCGAACAATTTCGTGACCAACGGGTACATCGAGGAGGCACCGCTTCGGGCCATCGCCCCCTACCTCGACGCGGCGAACATAGACCTGAAGGGCTTCAGCGAGGGCTTCTACAGGGACGTTTGCGGGGCGCGGCTTTCCGGTGTCCTTGATTCGATACGCCTTTACAGGGAACTGGGGATCTGGATAGAGCTGACGACGCTCATCATACCGGGGCACAACGACAGCGAAGAGGAGCTCACGTCCATCGCGCGGTTCATAGCGAAAGAACTCGGCGTGGAGGTTCCCTGGCACGTTTCCGCCTTCTATCCCACGTACAAGCTCCTCGATGCGGAGCCGACAAGCCCGCGGACCCTTGCACGGGCCCGGCAGATAGGCCTCGACGAGGGGCTCCACTATGTCTACGAAGGCAACCTCCCCGGCTCCGGGGGAGAGAACACTCCCTGCCACAACTGCGGCAAGACCGTCATCGGGCGCTACGGGTACTCGATCACGGAGTACAACCTGAAAGGCGGGGCCTGCAAGTTCTGCGGCAGCCCCCTCGAGGGCATAGGATTCTGACCACCCGCCCCCGCTGCGAAGAAATATCTTGAAATAAAGTCATTCCCTTAATTAAATATAGAATACCCAATCCTTAAGTAAATGCGACACCAAAGGGGGAGACATGCGTTTCTTCGAGAATATCAGGATAGGCAGACGTCTCGGGATCGGTTTTGCCATTTTTATCATCATCATAGCGCTCATGGCCCTTCTGGGTTTCAAGATCATCGACGACGTGGACAGGAAGACCGGTAACGCCGTCGAGGCGGCCTTCGAGAAGACCATCCTTGCCAACACGGTCATGGGGGCGATCTACGACGCCAACAATTCGATGGGCGTGATCGCTTTTGCCACGGACGCCGCCGTCATCGAGGCGGAAAAAGAGAATCTTGGCAGGATGCGGCAGACCTATGGCGAGGCCCTGGCGAAGCTCGAGACCCTCGAGCGGGACCCGAAGGGAAAGGAACTCATAGTCCGATTCAAGGGGACAGCGGCGAAGGCGAAGGACTCCAGTGAACGGGTCATCGAGTACGCGGGGAGCAAGGAGCACGCGAAGGCGATAGAGACGTATATCAACGAGAACAGGCCCGCCATGAAGGAGATCGTCACGACCCTGCAATCCATCTTCCGGTACCAGGAGGACAACGTCCGCAGCCAGTTCTCATCCATCCGCGCGTCGAACAGGAGCTACACCCTCATCCTTATCGTCTTCGGCGTAGCCGCCATCGTGCTGGGGATCATTCTTTCCATCACGATCACCCGGAGCATCGTGGTACCCATACGCGGTAACGCCCGGGCCGTGAGGGCCATGGCGAAGGGGAACCTTGCCTTTGAGGTCCCGACGGACAGAAAGGACGAGTTCGGCGACGAGATGAAGGCGGCGAAGGAAATGGTGGAGAGGTGGCGCGAGATACTCGGGAGCCTGAAGTCGGCCGCGGCGAGCATATCTTCCGCCGGGGTACAGCTGAGCGCCAGTGCCGAGCAGATGTCGAAGGGCTCAGGCGAACAGGCCAACCGGTCGTCCCAGGTGGCGGCGGCCTCCGTGGAGATGTCGCAGACGGTTGTTGACATAGCGCGGAACACGAACAACATAGCGAACTCGGCGGCGAATACCGTGAAGATAGCGAAGGAAGGCGAAGAGATAGTCAATCAGGCCACGAAGGAAGTGGAGGAGATAGCCCGGACCGTGGGCGACTCCGCCGAATCGATACGCACCCTCGGCGAACGTTCGAGTCAGATCGGCGAGATCGTCAACGTCATCGATGACATCGCCGACCAGACGAATCTCCTTGCGCTCAACGCCGCGATCGAGGCCGCCCGGGCCGGCGAGCAGGGCAGGGGTTTCGCGGTCGTTGCCGACGAGGTGCGCAAGCTGGCGGAGCGCACCGCGAACTCGACCTCCGAGATCGGCGGCATGATAAACGCGATCCAGGGCGATGTCGAACGGGCCGTCATGACCATGAACACCGTGGCGAAGAAGGTGGAGACGGGCGTCGATCTTTCCGGAAAGGCGGGCCAGTCGCTGAGGGTCATCGTGACAAGCGTCGACGACCTCCTCGGGATGGTCCAGCAGATCGCCTCGGCAACGGATGAGATGAGCGCCACGTCGGAGGAGATCAACAGGGACATCGAGCAGATAGCGGCCGTCTCCCGGGAGACGTCGGCGAGTTCGGAACAGACAGCCCAGGCGTCGGGGGAGCTGGCGAAGCTCTCGAACGACCTGGAGGACATAGTCAGCCGCTTCAGGGTGTGAGAGGCGACTCGTCGTCACCCCTAACATACTGTTATTATGAGAGAAGGGATTCTATTGCCCGTGGGGTGGTATTGTGAATTTTTTCCTATGTTTGGTTGACAATCGAAAAAGAAAATGTTTAATATAGGAAGCCAATCCATACCGTTCTACAGGTAATTGTGGTTATTCATTATTCATCTCAAAGGAGGTCCATAGATGAGTGTTAAAAAAGGTTTAAGCACTGCACTGCTGTTAATGATGTTTATTCTTGCCGCCCTGCCGGCGTTCGCCGGTGAAGCGGACATCATTCTGCCTGATCTGTCGACGGTTACGTTCACTATCTTCGGCAGCGTAGTGAGCGGTGTGAGCATCATGTATTTCGGTATCATTATTTGTTTTATCGGTCTGATCTTTGCCATAATGCAGGCAAACCAGACAAAGAAGATGCCTGCCCACAAGGCTATGCTTGAAGTTTCGGCTGTTATCTGGGAAACATGCAAGTCCTATCTCGCCCAGCAGGGCAAGTTCCTCTTCATTCTCTGGCTCCTGATAGCCGCCTGTATGGTCTATTACTTCATGGGCCTGTCCCACGCTCCCTTTGGCAACATGGTCATCATCCTTATTTGCTCCATCCTCGGTATCCTCGGTTCCTACGGTGTGGCATGGTTCGGTATGAGGATAAACACCTGGGCAAACTCCCGGACGGCCTTTGCGTCGCTCCGCGGCAGACCGGTTGAAGTCGTCAACATCCCCCTGACCTCGGGAATGAGCGTCGGGCTCCTTCTTGTGAGCGTCGAGCTTTTCTTCATGATCTGCATCCTTGTTTTCCTCCCGAAGGAACTCGTTGGTCCCAGCTTCATCGGTTTCGCGATCGGTGAGTCCCTCGGTGCCAGCGCCCTGAGGATCGCCGGCGGTATCTTCACGAAGATCGCCGACATCGGCAGCGACCTCATGAAGATCGTCTTCCATCTTCCCGAAGACGACCCGAAGAACCCCGGCGTCATCGCCGACTGCACCGGTGACAACGCCGGCGACAGCGTCGGCCCCACAGCGGACGGCTTCGAGACATACGGCGTAACGGGCGTTGCCCTTGTCGCCTTCCTTGCTCTCGCGCTTGCGGCAAACCCCATGATGTCGGGCACGCTGATCATCTGGATCTTCGCAATGCGTATCCTCATGATCCTCACCTCCCTTGTTTCTTATTTCATCAACAGGGGCATCACGTCATCCGTTTACGGTTCAAAGACAAAGTTCGACTTCGAACAGCCTCTTACCAACCTTGTATGGATCACCTCGGCTGTAGCGATCATCGTCACCTTCTGGGCGAGCTACATGCTCCTCGGTGACCTCAGCGCCACCAAGTATCCGGGGCTCTGGTGGGCACTGGCCATCATCATCTCCTGCGGCACCATCGCCGGCGCTCTGATACCGGAATTCACCAAGGTCTTCACGAGTACGAAATCCCGCCACGTTCAGGAAGTTGTCGGCGCTGCCCGCCACGGCGGTGCATCGCTCGATATCCTTTCCGGTTTTGTTGCCGGTAACTTCTCCGCGTTCTGGGAAGGCCTTGTCATTCTCGTTCTCATGTTCATCGCCTACCTGGTGTCCCAGCATCCCTCGATCATGGCCCTTATGCCTGAGAAGTTTGCATTTGCGGCGCCTGTCTTTTCCTTCGGTCTTGTGGCCTTCGGTTTTCTCGGCATGGGTCCTGTGACGATCGCCGTCGACAGCTACGGTCCTGTTTCGGACAACGCGCAGTCGGTTTACGAGCTTTCAAGGATCGAAGCCGTTCCGAACGTAAAAGAGGACATCAAGAAGAACTTCGGTTTCGAGCCGAATTTCGACGTCGCCAAGGATTACCTTGAAGAGGCCGACGGCGCCGGCAATACGTTTAAAGCAACGGCAAAGCCCGTTCTCATCGGCACGGCTGTCGTCGGTGCCACGACCATGGTCTTCGGCATCATCATTCTCCTGGAGAACATGTTCGGGAACGTCGTGTCCCACCTCAGCCTCGTTCAGCCGACGATCGTTCTCGGCCTGCTCATGGGCGGCGCCGTGATCTACTGGTTTACGGGTGCTGCGACACAGGCGGTCACCACCGGTGCTTACCGGGCTGTTGTCTTCATCAAGAAGAACATCAACCTTGACAAGGCGGAAGCCTCCATCGAGGACAGCAAGGAAGTCGTGAAGATCTGCACCCAGTATGCTCAGAAGGGTATGTGGAACATCTTCATCGTCGTCTTCTTCATGGCCCTCGCACTCTCCTTCTTCAACCCCTATTTCTTCATCGGCTACCTCGTCGCCATCGCCTTCTTCGGCCTCTATCAGGCGATCTTTATGGCGAATGCCGGCGGCGCGTGGGACAATGCCAAGAAGATCGTTGAAGTCGACCTCAAGGAAAAGGGAACGGCGCTGCACGAAGCGGCCGTTGTCGGCGACACCGTCGGCGACCCCTTCAAGGATACCTCTTCCGTTTCCATGAACCCCGTCATCAAGTTCACCACCCTCTTCGGCCTTCTGGCAACGGAGATCGCTGTGACGATCCAGTCACAGACGGTGAAGTACGTGATCGGCGGCATCTTCTTCGTCATCGCCATCATCTTCGTGTACCGCTCATTCTACGGTATGAGGATCGGCGAAGAGAAGCTCGATTAGAAGAAAAAGAAAGCAATAGAAAGGCGCCCCTTCGCGGGGCGCCTTTTTTTGTGGGGTGGGGGATAGGACGAATAGGAGAATAGGACCGATAGGACTATAGGACCAATAGGACATATAGGACTTATAGGACGCTATAGGACTAATAGGACTTTTTTTGGGGTTTGTGGTCGTTGGGGGGGGTTCTGGGTCTGATTGTGCTGGTTTTGCGGCTGGTGCGGCGGGATCTTCCGGGAATTCTTCCAGAGCTCCTATAGGTCCTATGGTGTCCTATGGGTCTTATATGTCCTATAGGTCCTATAAGGTCCCATAGGTCCTATCCGTCTCCTATCTCTCTTTTCTCAGGATTTGTAAACGGTGAGCGCTGTTTCCGCTTTCGCGAGGGCGCTTCTTTGCCAGTGCGCGCTGCCGGGTCTGCATCTCTTGTGGCGCCAGGTGCCGTTGCCGACGCAGAGACCCTCGTTCTCCTTTATGCGCCCGCCGCAGACATAGCAGTAGTCTTTCCTCAACTCTTCAAAAAGGGGTTCCGTATAGTAGAGTGTCTTCTTCGCGGCCACCGGTCGTCCTTTGATTGCAAGAATACCCGAAGAATGGCGCGATTGCAAGGAATATCAAGGCATCTCTTGACGGCCGGTTTGGTCTTGTTGTCGTTACCCTTGAATCCTTGAACTGTCTTTGAGTCCTTGGACCTGAAACCTGAAACCTGAAACGACTCTTTAACATTGACACCCCGCCGGGCTGACATTACGATTATATCCATGTCGGCAAAGAACATTGTGGGTGTCCTTGAAGAGATCGGGACGCTCCTTGAGATCAAGGGCGAGAACCCCTTCAAGTCGCGGGCTTACTTCAATGCCGCCCGGGCGCTGTCCGGCATCGAGGACCTTGAGGGTGTTGTCGCCGAGGGGAAGTTACGGGAGATCAAGGGGATCGGCGAGGCGATCGCCGCGAAGGTGACCGAATACCTTTCGACAGGAAAGATCCACTATTACGAGGAGTTGAAGGAAGAGGTCCCCGGGTCGCTCCTCGAGCTCACCGCGGTGCCGAACCTGGGGCCGAAGAAGATAAAGGCCCTTTTCGAAGAGCTCCACATAACGAATGTGGGGGAGCTGGAATACGCCTGCCGCGAGAACCGTCTCGTGAACCTTGCCGGTTTCGGCGAGAAGACCCAGGAAAAGATACTCAAAGGCATCGAGTTCATCAAGAAGCACAAGGGGGAACATCTCTTCGGGGACGTCTATCCCGATGCGGTGGCCATCCGCGACAGGCTCAAGGCACTGGTGCCCGGCGGCCTCGTCGAGGTCTGCGGGAGCATCCGCAGGCGCAAAGAGGTGGTCAAGGACATGGATATCCTTGCCGCGGGGGACGACAGGGAGGCCATATCGCTTGCCTTCACGACCCTTCCCGGCATCGAGGAGATCTACCTGACAGGCGAGACCAAGACCTCCTGCCGGCTCATCTCCGGTGTCGACGCGGACCTGCGCGTCGTGAGCGTCGCCGAGTACCCCTCGGCGCTCATGTATTTCACGGGCAGCAAGGAGCACAACGTGCGTTTAAGGGGCATCGCGAAGAGAAAGGGCCTCAAGCTGAACGAATATGGGTTGTTCGATGGCGATCGGCCCCTTGCTGTCGCGTCAGAAGATGATGTGTACCGGGAACTGGGGCTTGCCTACATCCCGCCGGAGATGCGCGAGGATATGGGGGAGATCGAAGCCGCCGGATCGGGAGGGCTGCCTCGACTCGTCGCCGAGTCCGATATCAGGGGTGTCTTTCACGTCCACACGACCTTCAGTGACGGGTCCGAGTCCCTGGAGAGGATGGTCGACGCGGCAAGAAGGCTCGGATTTGCCTACATCGGGATATCGGATCACAGCAAGAGCGCCTACTACGCGGGCGGCCTCAAGAAGGACGACCTCGAGAGACAATGGGAGCTCGTCGACGGGCTCAATGAAAGGCTCGATGGTTTCCGCGTCTTCAAGGGTATCGAAAGCGATATCCTGCCCGACGGCAGTCTCGACTACGATGAGGATATCCTCAAACGCTTCGATTTCGTCATTGCCTCCATCCATTCCAGTTTCAAGCTCAAAGGCGATGAGCAGGTCGCGCGCGTGGTCCGGGCGATGGACAATCCGCGCATGACCATGCTCGGCCATCCCACGGGCAGGCTGCTCCTGTCCCGGGAAGGTTATGACATCGACATGAAGACGGTGATCGACGAGGCGGCGAAACGCGGCGTTGTCATCGAGCTCAACGCGAGCCCCTACCGGTTCGACATCGACTGGCGGCACCTGCCCTACGCGAAGATGAGGGGCGTTACGATCTCCATCAACCCCGACGCCCACAGCGGCGCCGGCCTCGCCGAGGTCTTCTACGGCGTCGGCATCGCCAGAAAGGGCTGGCAGGAGGCGAAAGACATCCTCAACACCCGCACCACGGAAGAAGTGGAGAAGGTCTTTCAACGCCGAAGGCATTGAAAGACCGCTTGAACCGCTTGAACCGCTTGAACGGAAAGGACTTGAAATAGGCCCCGGTCGGAACGGGAGGGTCAACTGGGCTGGCCGGCTGTCATTGAGAATTTTCTTCTTTTCCAACGCTCAAGCGGTTCAAGCGGTTTGAACGGTTCAAGCGGTTCTTTTCCCTTGGACACTCCCCGCCCCAAAATGGTATAAATGATACATCCTTATTGTTCTTCATCCTGTGTCATGAAAAAAGATGTCGACTCCATTCTGAATAAACTCCAGGAAATGCACGGGGAGCCCCGGGTGGAGCTTTCCTATGCGAACCCGCTGGAGCTTACCATCGCGACGGTCCTGTCGGCCCAGTGCACGGACGAGCGGGTCAACAGGGTGACGAAGGATCTTTTTGAGAAATACAGGAAGGTGGAGGACTACCTGAAAGCGCCGCAGTCGGAGCTGGAAGAGGACATACGGCCCACGGGTTTCTACCGGAACAAGGCAAAGAGCATAAAGAATATAGCCGGGGAGCTCCTCGAGAGGTTCGGGGGGACGGTTCCCGACGATATAGACGCCTTCGCGACGGTGAAGGGCATAGGCAGGAAATCGGCCAACATGATAGTGGGCCTGGCATACAACAAACCGGGCGTGATAGTGGACACCCACGTGGCGCGCGTTGCGGGGAGGCTGGGGCTCACGGCGAACAAGGACCCGGAAAAGATCGAGGCGGACCTGAAAGAGGCGGTGCCCATGCCCTGGTGGATGGCATTTTCCCTCCTCGCCATACTCCACGGGAGGTACCTTTGCAAGGCGAAACAGCCCGATTGTCCCCGGTGCCTCATGCGCGAAGACTGTAATTACTACTCCATGGGAGGAACATAAAGATGTTTGATGCAGACCAGCTGACGGATAAACAGATCGAGGATCTGAAGGCGCTCTCGTTAGTCGCCAAGGGCGATATCCTGACCATGACCCGCCTCGCCGGCACGGGCCACCCCGGCGGTTCCATGTCGTCCCTCGACCTGTACCTTACCGTTTTTTCATGCGCCGACCTCACGGGGCCCGATGCCGACCGGATCGTGATAAGCCATGGCCACACGTCCCCGGGGGCGTACGCGAGCATTGCCCGCCTGGGCCATATGCCCATCGAAGAGGTGGTGGCATTCTTCAGGAAGGCGGGCAGCCCCTTCGAGGGGCACGTGGTCAAGGGCCTGCCCTTCATCAGGTGGTCGACGGGCAACCTCGGCCAGGGCCTGTCCGTGGGCGTGGGTTTCGCCATCGCCGCCAGGATGCGCGGCAGTTCGTCCCAAACATACGTCTTCATGGGGGACGGAGAACAGCAGAAGGGACAGATCTCCGAGGCGCGCCGCCTGGCCGTCAAGTACGGTCTTACGAACATAACCGTGCTCGTGGATTACAACAAGCTCCAGATCAGCGGCAGCATCGACCTCGTCATGCCCCAGAACATCGTCGAGAATTACCTCGCCGACGGCTGGGACATCATCGAGATAAACGGTCATGACCATCAGGAGATATACCACGCCCTGAAGAAGGCGCGCGAGGTGGACAACCCGGTGTGCATCATAGCGAACACGGTCATGGGCAACGGCGTCCCCTTCATGGAGAACAAGGAAAAGTACCATGGCAGCCCCGTCAGCGAGGCGGAGTACAAGGAGGCGATGGCCATCCTGGGGCTTGAGGACAGGCTCGACCATTACCGGGAAAAGAGGAAGGGGAAGTGGACGTTCGAACTCTCCCGCGAGGAGTACGACCTTGGGATCGATACCGGTTCGCCCTTCACATACCAGGAATCGGACAAGATCGACAACCGCAGCGCTTTCGGGAAGGCCTTGAAGGACATAGGCGACAGGAACATCCCCGAGGGGCGGCCGGTCAGCGCCTTCGACTGCGACCTGGCAAGCTCGGTCAAGACGGCCGACTTCGCGAAGGCCTACCCCGACCACTTTTTCCAGGGTGGCATCCAGGAACACAATACGGCCAGCGTCGCGGGAGCGCTCTCCACGGCGGGAGTGCTCACCTTCTTCGCCGATTTCGGCGTTTTCGGGATAGACGAGACGTACAACCAGCAGCGCATAAACGACATCAACTCGACCAACCTGAAGACGGCCATCACCCACGTGGGCCTCGACGTGGGGCCAGACGGCAAGACGCACCAGTGCATCGACTACATCGGCCTGGCGCGAAGCCTCTACCGCGCGAGGACGATCGTTCCCTGCGACGCGAACCAGACGGACAGGGTCATCCGCTACGTGGCGGCGGCCCGGGGCAATTACTTCATCGGCATGGGCCGCAACCGGTGGCCGGTTATGTACAGGAAGGAAGGCGAACCTTACTTCGCCGGCGACTATGCCTTCGAATACGGAAAGATGGACCTCATGGCCGACGGGACGGATGGCGCCATCATCACCTACGGAGGGCTTGTCTCGAAGGCCCTGGCGGTGAGGGAGAGGCTTGCCGGGAAGGGAAAGTCGTTCGCGGTGGTGAACATGCCCTGCGTGGACGAGGCCGACGAGGCCATGATGGCAAAGCTCGCCGCCCTGCCCTCGGTCGTCACCTACGAGGACCACAACGTCAAGACGGGCATCGTCCCCGTCATAACCGCCTCCCTCCTGAAGCTCGGCTTCACGGGGGCATTCCTCTCCTTCGGCGCCACCTCCTACGGCGCGTCGGGCGAAACGGACGAGGTCCTGGCGAGCCAGGGACTGGACATAGAAACAGTGACAGAGAAGATAGGTAATAGGTGATAGGTGACGGGTAATAGGGAAGAACCCTTTGTTTATCTGAAGTGTAACAAATAAATCGTATGGACAGGGATTGGTGACGCGGAGAAAATGGTCGCGCATTGGTTGTGGGTCCTTTCCCATAACCCATGACCCATCACCTATCACCTGCTCCTAAGGAGCCTTCGTGGAAGACATCAAGGGGATGTACAAGAAGATCGTCAAGGATAATTTTCCCGAGACCATCAGGATCGACCTCGGCGGACAGGTGCTCGTTTACAGGAAGAAGGTCTGGAACATATTCGACGCCGACGAGAAATGCGACGTCGAACGGGGCCTCCGGTACGGCGAGAACCCCGACCAGCCGTCGGCGATGTACGAGCTCACGAACGGCAACATCACCCTCGGCGATGTGCGGTTCTTTGACGTCGAAACGGGCCTCGTGAGCAAGGTCACCGAAAAGGACATGCTCCAGGTGGGAAAACACCCGGGGAAGATCAACCTGACCGACGTGGACAATGCCCTGAACATCCTCAGGTTCCTCGATCAGAAGCCCGCCTGCGCCATCATGAAGCACAACAACCCGAGCGGCGCGGCATACGGCTCGACGAGCGCGGAGGCCTTCGAAAAGGCCTTCTGGTGCGACAGGATAGCGGCCTTCGGGGGGGCGGTCGTCTTCACCAGGACCCTCGACATCGAGACGGCGAAGGCAATGGTGCCCTACTACTTCGAGGTCGTTTGCGCCCCGGACTTCGAGGGCGGTGCCATCGACGTCCTGAAGAAATGGAAGAACCTGCGCCTCATGCAGATAAAGGAGATAGAGCGCCTCGGCGCCTTCAAGACTAGAAGGACGATAGATCTCAAGTCCCTCATGGACGGGGGCTTGATCATCCAGGAATCCCAGCCTTTCAGGATACGGGGGAAAGAGGATCTCAGGCCTGCCGAGGCGGTCTACAAGGGTGAGACATACAGGATAAAGCGGATGCCCACGGATGACGAATACCGGGACATGCTCTTCGGCTGGTACGTGGAGTCGGGGGTCAGTTCCAACTCGGCCCTTTTCGTGAAGGACGAGGCGACGGTGGCCATCGGCACGGGAGAGCAGGACCGGGTGGGCGTTGTGGAGATCGCCGTTTTCAAGGCCTACAAGAAGTTCGCCGACACCGAGGTCTTCAGGAAGTTCGGGGTGCCCTATGCCGTCTTCAAGCTCGAGGCGGAGCGGGGCGGCAGGGACATGAAGGACCTTGACGCGATAGACGCGTACACGCGGGAGATGAACGCCGGCCTTCAGGGTTCCGTCATCGTTTCCGACGGCTTCTTCCCCTTCAGGGACGGGGTGGACGCGGCGATCAGGGAAGGGGCCCGGGGCGTCATCCAGCCGGGTGGCTCGGAGCGCGACTACGAGGTCATCGAGGCCTGCAACGAACAGGGTGTCACGATGGTCTTCGCGGGCCAGCGGCTCTTCAAGCACTAGACTGGTGCGAGGGAGCGGGAAAAGAGGAATATCGTATGAAGTATCTTTTGATAATCGGCCTGATCATCGTGGTGTATATCATCATCAGGGTGAAGATGAAGGACCGTTTTTAGGGTAGGGGCAAAACGGAAAGACCCCGCCTTTTGTGTTGACAAAGTGCTGGAAAAAAAATTAAAATTGTGAAAACAGTAACAAATTCCTACAGCCATCGGAGGTAATAAATGAGACCGTATTTTGAAAAAATGCAGGAATGGAACAAGCCGGTAAAGGTGAACGCAAAGAACGCTGAGGAGATCAAAGCTGTTGAGAAAGAGATCGATGAACTCGTCGACAAGGCCAAGAAGGCCGGCCTGGCCCAGGAGACACTGAACAAACGCGGTGAATGGACAGTTCACCAGAGGTTGGAATACATTGTCGACCCCGGTACATGGGCCCCGCTTCACATGCTGTTCGATCCCATGGACGAAGAGTCGGGGACAACCGGCGTCGTGGACGGTCTCGGCAGGATAAACGGCAAATGGTGCGTCATCATCGGTTTTGACAACAAGGTCATGGCGGGCGCCTGGATCGCGGGCCAGCCCCACAACATCCTGAGGGTCACGGACATCGCGAAAAGGCTCCACTGCCCTCTCGTGTGGCTCGTCAACTGCAGCGGCGTCAAGCTCCCCGAGCAGGAAAGGATGTACGCCAACAGGCGCGGCAGCGGCACAACGTTCTTCCGCCACGCGGAACTGAACAAACTGGGCATCCCCGTCCTCGCGGCCATATACGGAACGAACCCGGCAGGCGGCGGCTACCAGGGCATCTCCCCCACGCTCCTTCTTGCCCACAAGGATTGCAATATAGCCGTCGGCGGCGCCGGCATCGTCAGCGGTATGGCGCCCAAGGGCTACTTCGACGAACCGATGGCCGAGCAGATCATCGAAGCCACCAAGAAGTTCAAGAGCGTGCCTCCCGGCAGGGTAGAGATCCACTATGACCACACGGGATTCTTCCGCGAAGTTCACCAGTCGGAAGAGAGCCTCCTCGATTCGCTGAAGGCCTGGGTTGGCAAGCTTCCCTACTACGATCCGGGTTTCTTCAGGGTCGCGAAGCCGGCGGAACCGAAGTTCCCGGCCGAAGATCTCTACAGCATCGTTTCATTCAACCAGAAGATGGTGTACGACGTGGAACAGTTCATGTCACGCCTCGTCGATAACAGCGAGCATATGGAATTCCGTCCCGACATCGGCCCCGAGCTCTACACGGGTCTTGTCAAGGTCGACGGCTTCCTCATCGGTATAGTCGGCAACAGGCAGGGCATGCTGCCCAAGGGCTACCCGCAGTACGCGCCGTATCCCGGCATCGGCGGCAAGTTCTACCGTGAGGGCCTCATCAAGGTCAACGAGTTCGTCAGCCTCTGCGGCAGGGACAGGGTCCCCATGATCTGGGTCCAGGATACGTCGGGCATCGACGTCGGCGACATCGCCGAGAAGGCGGAGCTCCTCGGCCTCGGCCAGGCGCTCATCTACTCCATCGAGCAGAGCGACCTCCCCATGATGACCATCGTCCTGAGGAAGGGCACCGCGGCCGCCCACTACATCATGGCCGGCCCGCAGGCGAACAACAACAACTGCTTCACCCTCGGCACGGCAACCACCGAGATCTACGTCATGCACGGTGAGACCGCGGCTGTCGCCAGCTTCGCGCGGCGCCTCGTGAAAGAGAAAGACGCGGGCAAGCCTCTCGCGCCGGTCATCGAAAAGATGAACGCGACCGTGAAGCATTACTATGACATGTCACGGCCTTCCTACTGCGCGAAGAAGGGTCTTGTCGACGAGGTCGTGAAATTTGCCGACCTCAGGAAGTATTTCGTGGCCTTCGCGAACTGCGCGTACGCGAACCCGAAATCGATATGCCCGCAGCACCAGATGATCCTCCCCAGGGTTATCAAGGGCTAAGCTCAACCAGAGTTTCGGATCAGGGTGGACATTCAGGTCCACCCTGATTTTTTGTCCATCGAGTTAACCAGCTGATTGTAACCGTTGACTGATAAGAGGTGAATAGGGGTGGGGTGACAAAGGGAATGAAAGACAGGCTCGCGTCGATGCTCGGGGATATCCGGGCACAGGGCAACTACCGGAGCGTACGCTACGTGCGGCCCCTGTGCGCGGCCACGGTGATCCACGGCGGCAAGGAGTATCTCAATCTCTGTTCCAACAGCTATCTTTCGCTCCACCTCCATCCGGCGATGATGGCCGCGGCGAGATCGGCGGTGGACGAGTACGGCACCGGCACCTGTTCGTCGCGGAGCGTATCGGGGAGCATAGACCTCTACGAGGGGCTGGAAACGGCGGTCGCCCGCTACAAGGGCTACAAAAAGGGCCTCATATTCCCCACGGGATACATGGCGAACATCGGCATAGTGTCGACCATCCCGGTCGCCGGGGACGTCATCTTCAGCGACGAGCTGAACCATTCCAGCCTCATCGACGCCATGCGTCTTTCCCACGCGAAAAAGGTCATCTACAAACACCGCGATGTGGAGGACCTGGAGCGGAAACTGAGAAAATACGCCCTCCCCGGAAGGTCCTTCGTTATCACCGAATCGGTCTTCAGCATGGACGGCGACATGGCGCCCCTTGCCGACATCATGGAATTGAGGGACCGCTACGGCTTCTGTGCCGTTGTCGACGATGCGCACGGGACGGGGATATTCGGCAGGAAGGGAAGCGGTGTCGAGGAGCACTGGGGATTGAAAGGGAAGGCCGACATCCACATGGCCACATTCGGCAAGGCCATGGGGTCCTTCGGCGCCTTCGTCCTTTCCGACCCCGTCGTGATAGAGTACCTCATCAACAGGGCGCGGACCTTCATGTACACGACGGCCCTGCCTCCGGCGGCGCTCGCGGCATCGCGGGCGGCCCTCGACCTCGTGGCGGGAGACCTCTCCTACAAGGACGAACTCTGGCGCAACATCGACCACATGCGCGCGGGGCTTCTCTCCGCGGGTTTCGACCTCAAAAAGAGCGTGGGCCCCATTGTCCCCATAGTGGTGGGCAGGGACGTCGACGCCGTGAAGATGCAGAGGATGCTCATGAAGAAGGGCTTCTTCCTCCAGGCCATCCGCCCCCCCACGGTCCCCACGGGCACATCGAGACTGCGCCTCACGGTGGTCCGCGGCTTCTCCCGCGAGCAAATGGACAGCGCCATCGAGGCGATAACGCAAGCGGGAAGGAGGATGAAGCTGGTCCCCTAGGGGGACCAAAAAGATGGTTGCAGCCGCTTGAGCCGCTTGAACAGCTTGAGCGGTAAAAAACCATAAAGCATGAGCAGGTTCCACCGCTTGACGCGATGTTGACGAAGTTGGTTTTCGAGTCCGGCTCGTGTTATATCGTCATTCCGGCGAAGGCCGGAATCCAGGAAATATGAGGGAGCAGGAAAACCTCCAGATCCCGGATCAAGTCCGGGATGACGACAAAGAAGGTCGGAAGACCGAAGCGTGAAGAAGAAAGGCGAAGGAAGAAGATCGAAAGACCGAAGAACTTAAAGACGAAGGACGGTTTGGAGCGAGATGCGCGAGAGCTGAATTCCTTTAGCGTTCAAGCGGCTCAAGCCGTTCAAGCGGTTCTAACGGTCTTTTGATCCGAAGGAGCAAAAGACCATGTACAGCAGCGAACAACTGAAGGATTGGGACAAGCGTTACATCTGGCACCCCTTTACCCAGATGGGGGATTACATGAGAAGCGATCCGCTCGTCATCGAGCGCGGTGAAGGCTTCCATCTCATAGATACCGAGGGAAGGCGTTACATCGACGGTGTTTCCTCATTGTGGGTTCTCGTCCACGGACATGGCCGAAAAGAGCTTACGGATGCCATGGAGAGGCAATCGAAGGAGCTTTGCCACTCGACCATGCTCGGTCTTACCAATGTCCCCGCCGTTGTCCTCGCGAAACGGCTCGCGGAGATCACTCCCCGGGGCCTCGAGAAGGTGTTCTACTCCGACAACGGCTCCACGTCGGTGGAGATCGCGGTGAAGATGTCCTACCAGTACTGGCAGCAGAAGGGGGAGAAGAGAAGAAAGCGCTTCATATCCTTCCTCAACGGCTACCACGGCGACACGATAGGCTCCGTGAGCGTGGGCGGCATCGACCTCTTTCACAAGGTCTACAGGCCGCTCCTCTTCCGGTCGTACAAGTCGCCGTCGCCCTACTGCTACCGTTGTCCCATGAAGCTCGACCGCGCCTCCTGCGGCATGGCCTGCGTCGAAGAGTTCGAGCGCGTCGTGAAACGGTACCGGGACGAGGTCTGTGCCGTCGTGATCGAACCCCTCGTCCAGGGGGCCGGCGGGATGATCACCCAGCCCGACGGTTTCCTGAGAAAGATCTCAACGATCGCGAAGGAGAACGGGCTCCATTTCATCGCCGATGAGGTGGCAGCGGGCTTCGGCCGCACGGGGACCATGTTCGCCTGCGAGCAGGAAGGCGTCGAACCCGATTTCCTCTGCCTTGCGAAGGGGATCACGGGAGGGTACCTGCCGCTCGCGGCCACGGTCACGACGGGGGAGATCTTCAGCGGTTTTCTCGGCCGCTTCGACGAGTTCAAGACCTTCTTTCACGGTCACACCTATACGGGGAACCCCGTTGCCTGTGCCGTCGCCATCGAGAACCTCGCCCTTTTCGAGAAGGAGCGGACGATAGAGCGCATGGCGGACAAGATAGCCCTGCTTCGGGAGGAGCTGAAACGCTTCGCTGACCTTCCCGCCGTGGGGGAGGTGCGCCAGAGGGGCTTCATGGTCGGCATCGAGCTCGTGAAGAGCAGGAAGACCCGAAGGCCCTATCCCCCGGCCGCGAAGGTCGGTCAGAATGTCACCGTGGCGGCGAGGAAGCGGGGTGCCATCATCCGGCCGCTCAGCGACGTCATCGTCCTCATGCCGCCTCCCGGCATAGACGTGGGGACGCTCAAGGAGCTTGTGGACGTGACGTACGATTCCATAAAAGAAGTGACCGGCGCGCCCTAGGAAGGGAGCACGCCGGCCGGTCCTGACTCATTCACCGTTCGTCTGTCTCAGACGGTAAATTCCTTCACCACGCCCTGGAGGCTTACCGACAGGCGGGAGAGCTCGTCGGACGCCTGGCTGACCTGGTTCGAGGCGGAGGATGTCTCCTTCGATATGTTGGCGATGGAATCGATGTCCTTGCTGATGCCTTCGGAAGTCGCCGTCATCTCTTCCGTGGCGGAGGCTATCTGCTGGACCATGAGCTGCAGGTCGTCGACCTTCTTGACGATGTTGTTGAGGGCGTGGCCCGCCTGCTGTGAGAGGTCGGCGCCCGAGGACACCTTCTTCTTCACGTCTTCCATGGCGTCGACCGCCCGGTTGACCTCTTTCTGGATATTGCCGATCATCTCGGCGATCTCCGCCGTGGAATTGCCCGTCCTCTCGGCGAGCTTCTTGACCTCGTCGGCGACGACGGCAAACCCGCGGCCGTGCTCGCCGGCGCGGGCCGCCTCGATGGCGGCGTTCAGCGCCAGAAGGTTCGTCTGGTCGGCTATCTCGTTGATAACGTTGACGATCTCACCGATCTGCTTGGAAAGCTCACCCAGGGAGCGGACCATCGCGGCCGACTCATCGACGGTGCTCGCTATCTCCTCGACCTCCCTGACGGCCATGTCGACGACCTCCTTGCCGCTTCTGGCGACCTCGACGGTCTCCTGCCCCGACACGGCAATGTTGCCCGTGTTCCTGGCCACGTCGATGACGGTCTGGCTCATCTCTTCCGAGGCCGTCGCGACCTGCACGGACATCTGGGCCTGCTCGTCGGATCCCTTCGACATCTGGACGGCGCTGGCGCTCAGTTCATGACTCGCTGAGGCGATGTTGTCCGCGGATGTGTTGATCTCATGCACGACGCCGCGCCACTTCGTGACCATGTTCCCCAGCGATTCGAGAAGGGCGCCCATCTCGTCGCGGCTCGTCACCTTCACGTCCACCGTCAGGTCGCCTTCGGCAAGCCTGTTGGCGACCTTCACGCCCTCGTCGAGGGACCTCGTGATCATCCTGACGGTGATGAACGTTCCCGCGGCAATGAGGCCCATGATGACGATGGAGATGACGATGAAGACGATCCTCGCGCTCGCGGTCTCGCGGGTAAGGTCGTTGAAGCGCGTTTCTATCCGCTCCTCGCTCAGCTTGACGAGCTGTTTGAAGAGGCTGTCGATGGTGTTCGATATGGTGCTCGTATGCTCCGACCATATGGCCGACGCCTCGTCGTTCTTCCCTTCCATCGCGAACGTCGCCAGCTTCACGTTGTGTTCCTTGCCCTTGCCCAGCTGTTCCTTGATCTTCGCGAGGAGGCCTTCGAACTCCGCCCGGGTCTTCGGGTCTTTCACATTGGCCATGACGCCCTCGATCTTCTTGATCGCCTCGCCGTAGGACTTGCGCGCCTCATCTATCCGCGCCTTGTCCGCCGCCTTGATGCCCTGGTCCTTCGTCAGGGCCATGCTGAGCATGGATTTATCGATGGTGTCCACGGCGTCCTTGACCTTCTTGAAGGCCACGATCCTTCCGTAGTTGTTCTTGACGATGTGGTCCATCGAGCGGCCCGAGCGGTCGAGGTAATAGTACCCCAGGCCGCCCATAAAGAAGATAAGGACCATGAGAACTGCCGCGCCGATACCGAGTTTCGTACTGATCTTGAGATTGCCTGCCATGATGTCTCCTTCCTCCACTCCCGTATGAATTTGCGATGAAGGGTGGTCCAAACCACCCGGCCTTCCCCGTCAAAAACGCCTTCCGAGCGCAAACTGTTTATCGGCAGAGAAGGGACATTGTTAATCCGGAGAAGCCGCCAGAGCCAGCCCGCGGGGCGGGTACCCTGTTCACCGTACCGAATCCATTGTGATATCCGCAGACTCTCCACGGGTCCCGCCCCGGAGAATTTAAATTAAAAAATTTTCAGACTATTCCTTGACATCCCGGAGAAAATAAGTATAATTATGCTTGCTTCAAGGTTGAACGTTGTTCTTTGAAAATAGTAATTAAATAGCAGGTCCACGTCTAATTCTGAAAAAATTAGCAGTTCAGGTTTGTTTTGAGAGTTTGATCCTGGCTCAGAACGAACGCTGGCGGCGTGCCTAACACATGCAAGTCGAGCGCGAAAGTCCCTTCGGGGGCGAGTAGAGCGGCGGACGGGTGAGTAATACATAGGTAATCTACCTTCGAGCTTGGGATAACCCCGCGAAAGTGGGGCTAATACCGGATAAGACCACGCAACCATGTTGCGGGGTAAAAGGTGGCTTATTTTTTAAATGAGCTGTCACTTGAGGATGAGCCTATGGCCTATCAGCTTGTTGGCGGGGTAAGAGCCCACCAAGGCTATGACGGGTAGCTGGTCTGAGAGGACGACCAGCCACACTGGGACTGAGACACGGCCCAGACTCCTACGGGAGGCAGCAGTGGGGAATATTGGGCAATGGGCGCAAGCCTGACCCAGCGACGCCGCGTGGGCGATGAAGGCCTTCGGGTTGTAAAGCCCTGTCATGCGGAAAGAACGACCCTGTGACGCATACTCACAGGGAGTGACGGTACCGCAGGAGGAAGCACCGGCTAACTCCGT
>JAAYAK010000077.1 GCA_012719415.1 Syntrophorhabdus sp. | reverse complement strand
CTACACGGCGCACAGCCGCAGGGAGGTTGAGCTGATGGGCAGGCCCTGGCGCATCCTCGGCGGTGCCTTGATGCGTCTTGCCGATGGGGCGATAGGGGTGTCCCCCGATGTCAGCGAAGCCGTCAGGTGCCGCTTCCACCTGCCCGACGAAAAGGTGCTCACCCTTACCAATGCCGTTGACCACAGCCGGTTCGCCGTGGATGTCGACGCGAGGTCGAAACGGAGGGAACTCGGCATAGCAGAGAACGACCGTGTTATCGGATGCGTCGGCAACCTGAGGAGGGACAAGAACTATCCCAACCTCCTGAGGGCATTCAGGCTGCTCGGGGAACGCGTGCGCGGCGCGAAACTCGTCATTGCCGGCGAAGGGAAGAGGAGAGAGGACCTGGAGGCGCTCATCGCCGGGATGGGCCTCGAGGGCAGAGTGCTTCTCCTCGGTGCCAGGGATGATGTCCCCGAGATCATGAGGATCATGGACGTCTATTGCCTGAGCTCGTTCAGGGAGGGCCTGCCCCTGTCCCTCCTTGAGGCCATGTCTGCCGGCCTTCCCGTGGTGGGAACGGATGTCCCGGGCATACGGGACGTCATTGTCGACGGCAGTACGGGCCTTCTCGTTCCATCGGACGACCCCGCAAGGCTCTCGGATGCCCTCTTCAGGGTGCTCGCCGACGGGGAACTCGCCCGGGGGCTGTCGGAAAGAAGTTCAGAGTATGTTCTCAGGGAACATGGCTGTGAAAAATGGGTCGCAGAGTATGAAACTCTGTTTTCCCTGAACGGGCACGCGGGGGTATCTCCCGGCAGGGGCAGGAGTGCGGAAGCCGGCCGGGCGTCCCTCACGGTGTGATCCCATGGAAATGTCCATTCAAATAGTGAAGAACATCCTGTCGAACTGGGGGTCCTTTGCCATAGGCGCCGCCGTCCAGTTCCTCATGATGCCCTTTCTTGTCCACCGTCTCGGCGATACGCAATACGGGATCTGGGTCCTCATCATAAGTTTCACCGGTTTTCTCGGCCTCTTCGATTTCGGGGTGAGCGGGTCCGTCGTGAAATATGTCGCGGAGTATCGGGCGAAGGGTGACAGCGAGGGCCTGAGCAGTGTGTGCAGCAGCGCGTATTATGTCTTCGTGGCGGCGGGGGTGCTGGCCTTCGCGGTCTCGATCGTGATGGCCTTCGGCTTTCTGCACCATTTCAGTATCCCCCGGGAAGAGATCGCCGACGCGCAGTGGGTCACGCTCATCATCGGCCTCCAGATCGGATTGACCCTTCCTCTGGGTTTTTTTACCGGTTACATGAGGGGGATACAGCGATATGATCACGTCGCGGGCATATCTCTGGCCATCCTCTTCGTCCGGAGCCTCTTCATTGTGATCGCGGTCCTGATGGGGTACCGGCTGATCGCCATCGCCATCGCCCACCTCGTCTCGACCATGGTAGCCGGGGCGATACGGGCGATCTATGTGTTCAGGGCCGATCCAGGTCTCAGGCTGCGTCCCGGGCTTGTCACCAGGGAGACGCTGGCGACGGTGAGCCGCTACAGTTTTCTCATCTTCCTGTATTACGTGGCGACGAGGTTCATCTTCTCCGCCGGGAACCTCGTGATAGGGTATTACCTGACGGCGGCGGCCATCACGCTCTACAGCATTTCCCAGAGGCTCGTCGACGAGCTGCAGGTTGTCGTCATGTCCACGGGAGTGCTGCAGCCCGCGGTGAGCGATCTCGAGGCGCGGGGTCAGAACGCGAGGGTGCGGCACGTCCTCATCAACGCGACCAAGTACTCCATGATGGTCGTGTTGCCCATTGTGGTCACCTATCTCGTGGTGGGGGACGCCTTCATATCATTGTGGATGGGGGAAAAGTACGGCGCGGCCTGCTACGGAGTGCTCGTGGTCCTGACCTGCGCCGCGGCGGCCAACATCTCGCAGTACACCTCAACGCAGGTCCTCCAGGGGATAGCCAGGCACGGCGGCACGGCCTACGTCACTATCGTCGAGGCGGCCGCGAACGTTGCCCTGAGCATCGCGCTGGTGAAAAGGTATGGCATTATCGGAGTCGCTGTGGGCACCCTCGTACCCATGCTGTGCAGCAATCTGGTCGTCATACCCTGGTACGCCTGCCGGGTCATAGGTCTTTCTCCGGGGCGTTTCTACTGGGAAGGACTTCTCGTGCCCTGCATCCCGGCATGCCTCTTCGGGCTTCTCCTGTACGCCGCTTCCCGGATGATAAAACTGGACGGCTGGATGACGTTCGTGTCGGTCCTGGCGGTGTGCCTTGCAGGCTACGCGTTTGCCGCCGGGCATCTGTGCATGTCGAAACACGAGCGCGTCAAGCGATGGAGTCAGCTGTCCACCGCCGTCCGGTCCGGCTTCGCTGTCATACGTTCCCCGGCCCCCTGGATGCGTTCGCGCTGAAAGATCGGCGCCCTGAGCAGAAACGCAAGAATGGAGGTTTTTCATGGAAACACAGAGCAGTGTCTCCACCGAGCGCCTGGGTCCATCCTTCATCTGTTTCCTCATATGGACCTTCATTTCCATAGCACGGCCTCAGGACTTCATGGTTTTCCTTGTCCCTTTAAGGCCCGTGCTTGTGATCTGCGTCGTCACCATAGCCATGATGTTCCTCGAAGGGGTTTCCCTCCCCCGGGGGATATTCAAGCTCACCGAGGTGCGACTGGTACTCCTTCTCTGTCTTGTCATGCTGGTGGGAACACCCTTCGCGGTCCACAGGGGTGTGTCTTTCAGTTTTCTCACCACGGTGATGCCGGCAACCCTTCTCTATTTCCTTGTCACCGTCATTCAGGTTCGGTCCCTGAGGAGGCTGCAGGTGACCGCGGCGGTGGCGGTGGTGAGCCTTCTCTTCTGCGCGTCCCTCTATATCTTGGAAGCCTCCGCCTACCAGGGTTTCCGGGCGGCGGCAAGCGCCATGTACGACCCGAACGACGCGGCATTGCTCTTCGCCACCTTCGTACCCCTCTGCCTGTACCTGCTGTTTGCCTGGCAGGGCAGGGTAATGAAGGTCCTCTCGGTCGCCGCGGCCTGCCTGGCGGCGGCGGGGATAATGATGAGCCGTTCCAGGGGCGGTGTCCTGTCGCTGGCCGTTGTCATCGTCATCCTCTTCCTGAGCAGCGTTCCCAGGATACGGGGCATCGCGAAGGTGGCCGCGGTGGTCCTGCTGGCATTTGTTTTCATGAGCTATTTCTCGGTCGTTGAAGGACGCTTTCAAGACATGGGTGAGGACTACAACCTTGTCGATGAGAACGGCCGCATCAACCTCTGGAAGCAGAATCTCGCCATCCTGGGTGAGAATCCTGTTCTGGGCACGGGCACGGGCTGCTCGGCAGTGGCCCTCGGTCTCTTCCGGGCCCGTGAGGGGGGCAGTCAGACGTGGCTGACCCCGCACTCTTCGATCCTCCAGGTCGCTGTGGAGACAGGGATACCCGGTGTCCTCGTCTTCATCATCCTCAATCTCCTGGCCATACGTCAGCTGCGCAGGGTACGCGGGGACAGGGACCATCCCCTGTCACGGCCGGCCTTCTTTGTGGAACTGGCTTTCTACGGATTCTGGGCAGGAGGTCTTCTACTCAGTCACGGCTACTCCGTCAATCTCTACTTCCTGCTGGGGATCTCCGCCGCCATACGGTATCTGTACACGAACCCTCCCGACCCGCAGCCTTGCGGGTCCTGAAGGGGCTTAGGAGGGAGCATGCAACGGGCCATATCAACTGTGCGATGGGAAAAAGCGCAGGTGTACGAGAGGGATTTCTGGTCGAGACAGGTGTCTGCGGCGACGGGTGAGGTGTCGCGGTACAGGTGGTATGAGAACCGGGCTGAGGGTATCTGGAGGCGAGCAAAGCCGTTTCTCGCCTCACAGGCACGGATCAGTGTCCTCGAGATAGGGCCGGGGCCGGTGGGCATCGTGAATTATCTCGAAGCGGATGAACGCCACGCCCTCGACCCCCTGGAGGACTATTACAGCTCGCAGCCCGAGTTCGAGCGTGTGAGAGACAGGGGTGTCATACGCCACAACGGTACCGGTGAAGATATTCTTTCCCTGGGGAAGACCTTCTCGTTCGTGATACTCGACAACGTCCTCGACCACATGAAAGACCCGGACCGCGTGCTCCGCGGCATTCACAGGAGCCTCGACCCCGGAGGGGTCATGTTCATCAGTCTCAACGTCTATACCAGGTTCGGTGCCTTCGTGCGGAGTATCATGGAATGCCTGGAGATCGACAAGGGCCACCCCTTCAACTTCTCCCGGTTCCCACTCATTTCCCTTCTTCGGAAGAAAGGGTTCCAGGTCCTGTGGTCACAGACGGAGGATTATGGTGCTCAGAAAAGGGCGTACAGGCGATCGGGAGAGCTCAGGAAGGTGCTCAAAAGCTCTCTGGGTGTAGTGGATTTCAGGTTCGACGCCTTTTGCAGGAGGGTCTGATGGCATTTCGCTACCTCCAGCATCTCTGTGCCTGGCCGGCCATCTGCCGCAACCAGTGGATGACGCCCGGCGAGCTCGTTGCCATGCAGGAGCGGGCCTTGAGGCGTCTTGTTGCCCACGCTTACGCCAGGGTCCCCCACTATCGCAGGCTCTTCGACTCCCAGGGATTGCACCCCGGCAACATCGCTTCCCTCGATGACCTGAGGAAGGTCCCGGTCCTGACGAAGGAGATGGTGCGCGCCGGCTACCCCGGGGACATCCTTATGTCCGGCCTCGACCGGTCCGAATGTTCGCCGCGTACGACGTCCGGATCGTCGGGCAATAAGCTGGAGGTGGTGCTCGACCACGAGGTGGCCGTGCTCTACCGCCTCATGCAGTTCAGACAGCTCATCGACCTGGGGTACAGGCCCTGGGACAGGATGGCATACGTGCATTTCACGCCGCCGGTGACGAGCATTGTACCGCAGAAGATGGGACTCTTCAGACGTTACTTCATTCCCCTCGAATGGGGTCCGGAGAGACAGGCGGAGGAGGTCCTCCGTACGAGGCCGCGGATCATCAACGCCTACCCGTCGGTGCTCTACCTGCTGGCGAAGACGCTGGGCAGGCAGGTCGGGAGGCGTCTTGAACTCAAGTTCCTCATGTCGAACTCCGAACTCCTGACGGCACACGCAAGGGAATACATGGAAGACGTGTTCGGCTGCAAGGTGTATGACGATTACTCATGCCTGGAATTCTCCGCGATAGCCTTCGAATGCAGGATGCAGAACCTTCATGTCGCGGCGGACAACGTGATCGTCG
>JAAYAK010000076.1 GCA_012719415.1 Syntrophorhabdus sp. | reverse complement strand
TCATAGGTCCTATAAGTCCTATATGTCCCATAGGTCCTATAACCATCCTCCAGACCCCTATACTACCTTACTCCCTTAAGACTCCCATCCCCTCCCCATAACTCCCACCTGAAAAGAATCCTTTTCTCTGCGTCCTCTGCGGGCTTGAGCGAAGCGGGCGAGAGGCAGATGTTCGAGCTTTCCCTCCCCAATCCCACCGGACCAGTCACCGGCCGAAGGGGCACTGCTTCCTTTTTTTGTTTGCTATCCCTGCCTACTTTGGTAGTATGTTGGTACATCTCGGAAGGCTTGAGTGTGCATCTGACACAAATCGGAGGGTTGCATGAAGAAGGTGTGGGTTACTGCGCTGGTCAGGGACGAGGAGAAGATCGGGAAACTCATGGGGTCGCTCAAGCAGTACGGGCTTGCCGCCGACGGCCACTTCTGGGTGGATGACCTGAAACACATGGCATGGCAGGCTCCGGCGGAGGAGCTTGTCAAGACCGACGTGGCACTCTGGATCGTTGTCGGCAGCGCCGCTGACGTGAAGACGTCTTCCGTTGGTTTCGGCCTTTCGCTGCTTGCCATGAAGGTCTTCGCCGAGAAAGGTCAGGGATTTCCTGTCATATTCGCGTCTGTCGGTGATGTTCCCGCCGATTTTGACCCTCCGACGCTCCTGAAGGGCGCGGAGATCATACCCCTTTCGAGCGCCTCGCTGGGCGTGAAGGCCGTCTCTTTCGCGAATACTCCCCTTAAGAAGGTCGAAAAGGAATACAACCTCAATGTCCACGGCCTGCCCGGTGTCGGGCTGTGGCTCGAGGCGGGGCCTGCCGGTTCCTTTGAGTGGCAGGGTGCCATGTTCGGCGTCCACGGCGGCGAGATCGACTTTCACGGAGTGGGCCCCGCGAACGGCGTGCCAGAACGGGCCGTCCTCGAATATGCCCAGAAGGGCCTCAAGATCCAGCTTGGGGACGACGAGTTCACAGCGTGGGCCGTCCAGAACCGCCTCGACCCCGGCACGTCCTACTACGTCCGCGTCCAGGGGACCCCGGACAAGCTCCTTTTCGGCCCCTACGCCCAAACGGAGGAGGCGGAAGTACACGTGGTAAAGATGGTTTAAGCCCCTTGGTCCGAAACGCCAGAGACAAGCCTTCTTCTTTTAACGTTCGAGCCGTTGAAACGGCTCAAGCGGCTCAAGCGGTCTTTCTCCGCACCCCGTCGATCATGTCCTGAACCTCCTTGCTCGTCCTCACCTCCCGGATCTCCACCTCGGGGTGTTCCGAGGGGTAGACGCGGAAGATCTCGTCGGCGAAGGCCTGGCCTATCGATTCCACCCTGTTGAAATCGATGAGAGCGACCTTGAACTGGTCGACCCTTTCAAGGAGGCGCTTTGCCTCCGAGCGGGAGACGAGTTTTTCTGTTCCGTGGTGCGCCAGGTGCGCGAAAACGACGGTGGTGGAAAAACCGGGGGATGTCTGTGATGAAAATTTCTCGTAAATGTCCCTCATCTGGCGCGATGTGTCGTTCTTGAGTGTCATTGTCACCAGGGTGCCCGGGCCTTCCTGCTGCTGGGTCTCTACCGTCCAGTCGTCGTCATCGCCGGAGGCATGGGTGAGCAGCACGCCCTTCGAGAGAATGCTGAAGGTGTCGAACATCCGGGCGGTGAAGAATATCCCATGACCGGGATGGGCGGCGGGATCGGTGGTGAGCTTCCCCTTGGTGATCTCGAGGATGGCATGACGCTCGTCGATGAGATCCATGTGAGACAGGACCTTGTCGAAAATGCCGACTCCCCGGTCCCATATGGTCATCTTCGTCGAGAGGGCCGTTCTCCTTAGCTGCACGAAGGCGCTTTCGCTGCCCGAGTGGGCGGCGACGTTGTTGAAGATCTCCGTGAACCCGTACCGCCACATGTCGAGGGCGTTCTCCGGGAGAGGACCGAGCATGTCCCGAATCTCCCCCCGCCAAACGATGTCTTCCGGAGTCCCGTCGGTGACGGGCAGTATCCTCTTGTGCTCTGCAACGGTGCACAGCTGGTATCTCCCCAGACTGGTCCGGGAGATCAGCTTCGCATTGACAAGGAATGTGAGGTGCTTGTGGACGGCCTGACGGCTGATGCCGAATTGCCCCGTCGCCCTCGAGACAACGTCTCTCGACCGGTCTTCCACGGTTTTCAGGATAAAAGCCCGGACCGACTCGCCTCTTTTCCTCGTTCTTCCCGCCATAGTGTAAACCTTAAGCCTATTTTAGAGTAAACCATATCGGGAAGATCAGTCAATACCAAAATCCTTCGCAGGAGCGAAAGCCCGGCTCAGAAACTGTACCGGAGGGCCGCATAGATGTTCGTGTTCTTCTCGAACTGCGCAAAGAATGTCGCAGGGTCTTCGCCGAAGAAGATGTTCGCCCCCAGTTCCAGCCGGATGTTGTCGGTGTACATGTAATGAATGTTCGGGCGCACGTAGGCGTCCCTGTCGCTCGGCGAATAATAGGCGGACAGGGACAGCCGCAGGTTCTGGTCCATCGCGAGCTGCGTCAACTGAAGGGTGATCACGTGCCTTAGCCGGTCCTTTCCCTCCGCTCCGGTCAGGCCCCTCTCATAGTCACCCCAGTCGAGCATTTGCTCCACGTAGTACTGGAGGCTCCCATTGAGATCGGGCCCGATCTCCTGTGCGTAACCCGCCAGGTACCTCACCTCGGAGTTCCTCACGAGGGGATCCTCTCCACGTGGGTCATCCACGGACCGGTAATAGGCGATCTCGATGTTCGCGATCCCCGGGCCGGTGCGGCCCCGAACGCTGAAACCGCAGGCATTGAGGCGGGGAAAGACCGGGGTGCCGGAGGGCGTCTGCCCCTCCGGTGTTTTCCAGTATCCCCGGTAGCCATAGAGTGCAAGCTCATAACCCTTCACGTTGCCGTAGAGTCGCAGCGCGATCTCGTCATCATCAAACCAGCGGTCGGGTTGCCGGGCGTGCACGATCGCGTCCCGGCCCCCAAGCCTTCCGAGCTGTCCGTTCCAATAGGAGACGTATTCGCCGGTGATGAACCGGTCCGGGTCGAACCGGGGGGTATAGACGAGGTCAAGGTTGGCCGTGTCCGTGAAAAAGCCCAGCTTGACGGCATCGGAGGGGGCTTTGAGGTATTCGGCGTCACGACCGATAAAGAAGGACCGCCAGTCCTTCGGGAAGAGATCGTTGAGAAAGACAAGGTCACCCGTTCCCCAGGTAAGCACCTGTCTTCCGACCTTGATGTCGAGGAAACCGGCCGGACGCGAGAACAACCAAAGCTCGCGGGTGTCGTGTCCGACTTCCTCCGTTATTCCGTCGGCCCACAGGTCTTCCTTGTATTTGAGGTCGAACCACTTGCCCGAGACGGGCAAATCCACCTGCAGGCGCGTCTCCATTATGGACATGTCCTCTTCGTGGGGGTCCCGGCCCGTGCGGCAACCGCCCCTCAGTTCATAATACCCGTGCACCTCTGCGGTAAATCCGTCGAGCAGACCCCCATGACCACGGTCGGCCTCGCAGATACCCGCCGCGGGAACCAGTAGTGCCGCGGCAAGGCAAAGAAAGAGCCAGGAGGAACTGTGGGCCTTCACCTCATGGCTTCCTTTGGCGGCCTTCTCAGGTACCGCTCGGTGAAAATCTGGTCCGTGAGCCCGATGTTGTACCTGACGCCGGAAAGGGTCATCTCCGTCTTGCCGCCAGTATCGAGGTTCCTCGCGACGGATCGCGTCACCGTCGGGTAGAGGACCTTCCGGCCGTTTTCCAGGGCCTCGACCCCCTCGATCTTCAGCACCTCTATCACCCGGTAGAGCCTGTCCGGCTTCTTGAAGAATTCCATCTTCACGGGGATACAGGTTTTTTTGTCGATGTGGGCAAGATAGTACGCGAACTCCACGGCGCCCGGTTCTTTCGGGACATTCTTCAGGACATAGTGGTTCTCCGTCGTCCCCGTCAATTCGTGGGTATCTTCAAGGGGGCTCCTGCCGGAAATGTCTTCGTAAAGGTAGTCGGACCCCACGAAACTCGTGCGTTTGTCCCCGGCAGCAATGCGTTTTACCAGGTCGAGACCGGGCATGTAGAGCCAGCGGTCGTCGTCTTTGGCCGTATCGGCGTACTTGTGCACCATGAAGCTCATTTTCCGCACATCCGCGGGTTCATTGAAATAGACGTAGTATCTCTGGTCCCCGTCACCTGTACCGGCATCTCTCCGCAGTATGTTGAACTCTCTTTTTCGCGTCCGTCCCTGCCTGTCCGTGATGACCATGGAGACCGCGCCCTTCATGTCCGCGCCCTGGTAGAGGGCCATGTGGTTTGCTCTCCTGACCATCTCATCGGTCGCGGGCGTCCGGGACGTTTCACCGGAGAAGGCCGGGGCCGCGAGCGCTCCAAGTATCACTATTGTTATTGCCATGATCTTTCCTGGTGACATGCTTTCCTCCTTGTTCACATCTCTGTCAGTCCTCGTGCAGGCACCGGTCCATCCGCGAAAACACCTGCCCTTCCCGCGTCAGTGCCTCATGCCTTCAATGATTGCGCCGATCGTAACTCCCTTCTCCCTTGCCGCCTCGCTCACCGGCAGGTCGTCGGACCGTTGAAGAGGACAACGCTGGTCACGACGACGGCCGCTCCCGACAACAGGAGCGTCAGGGAGACGATCCGGCGCAGGGAAATCCTTGCTCTTTTGCCTTCCTTTTTCATTCGGCACCCCTTTCATGAGGTCCCGTTCCCTTCTTTTTCATGCAATTCTTCCCGAAGAAGCGTTCTTCGAAGACCGTCAGCACCGCCGGGAGGCAGGAAAGCGTTACAAGGCCGGAAAAAAAGAGGATCCCGAACAACAGCACCGCGGTCGTCTTGTAGGGAACCAGCTCGGCGACCATGAGGGGCAAAAACCCCAGGGCAACGACGAACACGTTCCTGCTGATCGCCAGCGCGGGCTCGCCGAACACCCTGGGAACCGCGAGTGACCAGGAGCCCGTTTCACGAAAGATCTGGCGGCTGCGCTGCAGGAAATGGATCGAGAAATCGACGGCTATTCCGAGGGATATCGCGCTCAGCACCGCGACAGGCATATCGTAATCCTTTCCGGCGATACCCGTTGCCCCGTAGACCGCCGCAATGGTGAGTGTCAGGGGGATCATGCATGCCGCGGCCCAGGAAAAGGAACGGAAAAGAATGATCATGAGAATAAAGACAATGATGAAAGAGCCTATGAAGGATCCCAGCATCCCGGTGAACATCCTGTCCTGGAACACGAGGTTGACGTAGTGCAGCCCCGCCCAGCGGTGGGACAGTTCGACGGGAGGCTTGACGCGCTTCATGTAGGCGTCAACGGCGTCTACGGCCTTCGCGGTCTGCGTGCTGTCACCGCGGGCGAACTGCACCCAGACATTGGCACGCATGAAATCCGGCGTGACCATGTGCCACAGGTCACCGGGGCGGTGGCCCTGCTGGAACTGCATGTAGCATTCCGAAACACCCCGCAGAGAACCGGGGACGCGGAAGTTCTCCCCTTTTCCGTCAACCATTTCCTGATTGACCTTGCGGATGACATCGGCGACCGACGTGGTCTTGCCGACGAGACCCGCGCCCGTAAGATGGGACTGAAGTCCAATGAGGTATTCCAGGACCTCCGGCCTCTTGAATGTCCTCAGCTTTTCGCGTTCGATGCCGAGAAAGCCGGCCAACTCCTGAAAGAGGAAAAGATCTCCGTCGGACGCGGTCTTTGACCGCTTCTCGATGTAGCTCATCACGGAGTCAAGAAGACCCTCGAGGCTGGGGGCCTTTTGAACGGATTCCCGGAGTTTCGATCTCAATTCTCCCACTATCCTCGCCGCGGCTCCCCGGTGACCGTCGATCTTTGCCGCGAATGCCGACATCTCCCCGTCGATCCTGTCGATATCCTGCTGCGTCGGTCTTCCGCTATTGTTCCCTTCAAGCACCAGGTAGGCCATATAAGTGCCCCCGAAATGTCTGTTCAGCGCGCTGTCCGCCTTGCGGATCGGATGGTTCGTGGTGAAGCGTTTGGCGTAGTTGTCGTTCACGGTGATCTGCGAAATACCCCACACCGCCACGGCGATAACGATCACCATCATGCCCAGCACGGGTTTCGCGTGCCTGTGGGTGAACCGTCCCATCGCCTGCAACAGTCGGGCGAGCCATGCCTGACCTTCCGTTTTCCCGGCGGATTGGCCGAAGCGCATGAGCGTTCTCTCGGGGATCATCATCACGTACGCGGGCACGAGGAAGATGGTGACAACCCAGGCGATCATCACTCCCGCCGCGACGAAGATGCCGAAGACCCTCGCCGGAGGGATGGAGGTCGTAACAAGGGAGAGAAATCCCGCCGCGGTGGTCAGCGATGTGTACAGCATGGGAGCGAAAAGGGACCGCATTACCTCCCTGATCGTTTGGAGACGCCCTTTTTCCTTCCTGTAGGACTCAAAGAAGTCCGACAGGATATGGACCGTGTCGCATATTGCTATGGGCATCAGGAAGATCGGCAGCATGGAACTGAGTATGTGAACGGGAAAACCGAAAGCGATCATCAGCCCCATCGCGGAGATGACGGAAACCGTCGCGACCATCAGGGGCAGTATGACGAGCGACCACTTCCGGAAAAAGAACAGCAAGAGCCCGAGAATGACCACCATCGTGAGAGGGGCGGCAACGGTCATCTGCCTGAACATTTCCACCCCGATGGCGCTCTCGGCCACCGGCAGCCCGGCGACATGGTACTCCTCGCTTCCGCCCATCCCCGCAATCTTTCTGTTCAATTCCTCATAGACGCGGTAGCTCAGCAGTTTGTCCGTCAAAGGCAGGTATATGCACAGGGCTTTGCCGTCTTCGGAGATCATCTGACCTTTCAGCAGCGGGTTTGACAGGGCCTTGTCGCGAATCGCACAGGCTTCCTCCCTGGTCTCGGGGGGACGAGCCATCAACCATTCGAATCGTATCGAACCCGGGCCGTTCTGCGCCATGTGGTCCACAAGGGAGGGCGCCACCATGTCCACCTCAATGACGCCCGACGAGCGCCCCTTGTCGTCCCAACGAAGGGTCTTCGCGTACTCGGTAAGCTCGTAGATGCGTTTCAGGGTGGAGGGGTTGAACACTCCGTCAGGGTCGTGTTCGTTGACGACGCCGAGAACGATGGTCTCGCTGAGGCCGAACTCCGCCTTGCTTTCATTGTGGAAGACCCTGACGGGTTCGCTCTTCTCCAGCATGTTCTCGGGGTCCGTGTCGATCATGACCGATGGCAGGAAGGCCCCGGTGATGATGGTGAAAAGGGCAACCGCAAGGGCGACCAGTTTGTAGCGTTTGGTGGAGAGATCGATCAGGGAATCTCTGAGTTTCGACATATCATGACCTCGTTCGTTAGTTAAGTGGCTTAACTATTAGTCCAAAATTTTTTGCTATTCCTCTGGCGACCGGGAAAGGCGCTCGTCCATTACGGCGCCGATCGACTCGAGCATGACCGATATCGTCGCTATCTGGGACAGAGAAAAGGTGCTCAGGCGCGCTATGAGGTCCGTTAGGTCCTTGCCATGGAACGTTTCGTGTGCTCTAAACGCGCGCCATCCCAATTCCGTCAGGGATAACGAAAACTCCTTGCCGCTGTGGAGAGCTTGTTTTTTCTCGACAAAACCCTTTCCTGTCAGTTTTGCCGCCATCTGCGACGCAGCGCTTTTCGTGATGCCGAAACGGTTTGCCAGGTTCGTGACATTCATCTCTCCGCGCTCGCCTATGGCCTGTATCACGTGCGCCTCCCTGGTGGTCACTTCGGTATCCCTGTCAACAGCAATGGGCAATTGCTCGATACGGGAGTATTTCCCGGCAACCTGCAGGAGCTGTGCTATGGCCGTCCTGATGAGCTCTTCTTTCGACTCCATGACCATTATAGTACAGTAGCTTAACCATACTGTCAAGACAATTTTAGGCAGGCGGCCGTGGGGGAGGGCATCCCCGGAGTCGACGGCTTGCGGGTCGACAGAGCTAACCTATTGATATCGCGCGTTATTTCGTGCCCCGCCAGTTTGAATCTTCCCGCGGTCCGGGAAAAGTGGTACACTGCATGCTAAGCAAAGGACAAAGGCGGGAATCCCCCGCTTCGATACAGTAAGGAGGCAAAATCGTGTACATGCACAGATGTTGTGTTTTCGTTTTTCTCTTTCTCGTTGGTTCCTGTTTGCTCTGCGGGTGTTCTTCCCGCTCATCCGATAAGGAGGAAGCCATTGAAAAGACGGGCGAGCCTCAAACCGCCGAGGTTTTGAGGGATGAAAACAAACCTGGCTGCACCATCGCTCCCGGAACGAGTCGTTCCTTCCGCCTCAGCGGTCCTCTCCCGTTCTTTCACAGTACCGATACTTCCCCGACCCTGGCGGTGGAATTCGGTCTTGCCGGCAACTCCTGGAAGGAAAACGGTCTCGGGGTTACCATCGACAGCAGCGAGATATCCCAGGAAAGCGCCAACGTATGGACCTACAAATCCGAGATCCATGACCGTAAGACCGGTGACGTCCGCATCCAGAACCGGCCCCTCGATCTCGCCGGCAATCCGGCCTCTTTCACGTATGAGATAGCCGCGCCGGGTCAGGCCTTTGGAGGCGACATCCTGGTGCAGGACGGCAAGGCCCATCAGTTTATTGAGCAGGGGAATATGCCGTTGTCCGAGGTCAAAAAGGTGTGGAAGATCGACGAGAGACTTGCCGAGGTCAAAGAGAAGCTCAAAATAGCCAGGGAATTCGACGAATCACTCATTGAGACCCGGCCCTTTGCCTTTTACCGCTTCGCCGTCGACTTCACCGTGACGGTCCCCGATCAGGACAAGCTCGCGGAGATCGACAAGGCGTCGCGCTCCGACGAGGTCGACCTGTTGTTCCATCCGAGGAAGGTGGTGTTCAAGAACAGCGGAGCGTCCCGTGAATGGACCATGGAAGAGTCCTTTAACAGGCGCCCGGTGGTCCTGTCCCTGTCACGCAAGCCCGGCGGCGGTTACAAAGATGTCGTCATCAAGACCTTTTCTGCCGGTTGTGAGTTGACCTGTGAATGAGCCGCGCGGCCTGAAAGGCCTGCGATCGTTTCAATGGAGGGGCAAATGACGAAAGACAAGGTTGCGGCGCGTCGTGGTCTCGTTGACAGGAAAGACTGTGTCCTCGTGGTCATCGACGCGCAGGAAAAACTGATGGCTGCCATGCACGATAGGGAGAATGTCACCGCAAACATGGTGAGACTGGCGCGCTTTTGCGGCATATGCGGCATTCCCTCCCTGTTCACGGAGCAAAGGAAACTCGGTCCGACGGTGCCGGAGGTGCGTTCCCTGGTCAACGGTTTCAGCGCGGTGGAAAAGGTCCATTTCAACTGCTTCCTGAACGGTGAGTTCCGCGACGAAGTGGAGAGGCTCGGCCGAAAGACCCTCATCATCGCCGGGGCCGAGGCCCACATATGCGTGGCGCAGACCGCCATTTGCGCCCCGCCTCACCTCAGTGTCCATATCGTCGCCGATGCCGTGTCGTCGAGATCGCCCGACAACAGGTCGATCGCTATCGAAAGGATGCGCGAGGCCGGCGCCGTCATCACCTCCACGGAAATGTTCATCTACGAGATACTCCGCGAGGCCGGTACCGACGAGTTCAAGGCCGTCCTGCCCCTCGTGAAGTGATTTTTCTAAACCTTCCCGCAGATTCGTGCGATAATTCACTGAAGCGACAGGTTTTCGGGCGGTCTCTCGATGTCCACGAAAGGGAGCCCGTTTCACCTGAGACGGAGGCACAATGAAGGACCCAGCGAAGACCACGGAAGGTTTGTCCGCGGCAAAGGGAAAGGCGCAGGGGGAACGGGACAACGGCGGATATGCGCCCGAATTCCGGGACCTCTACCACTCCTTCTTTGAGTTCGCTCCCGACCCCATGGGAGTGACCGAGCCCGACACCGGTGTTGTCCTCGATGCCAACAAGGCCTTTGAAGCGTGGTCCGGCTACTCCCGCGAAGAGCTTCTGGGGAAGAACACTGTCGAACTCGGTTTCTGGGTACACGAGGAAGACAGGCAGGCGATCATACACAGGCTCTACGAGACGCAATGTGTCGAGGGTGTGGAAATCGACTGGAAAACAGGGGGGGCCAGGCGAAGAACGTGCTCTTCTCCGCGAAGCTTATAGACACGAACCACGGCAAGCTGGTCCTTTTCATCGGCAGGGATATCACCGAACGCAAGAGGATGGAACAGGTGCTCAGGGAATCCGAGCGCAGGCTCTCGGACATCATCGAGTTCCTTCCCGATGCCACCTTTGTCATCGACAGGGAAGGGACGGTGATCGCCTGGAACCGCGCCATGGAAGAGATGAGCGGGGTGAGCAAGAAGGACATGATCGGAAAGTCGGACCATGCCTATGCCGTCCCCTTTTACGGATGGCGCAGGAAGCTTCTCATAGACATGGTCGGAGAGACCGACGAGAACGCTGATTCCAAGTACATATACGTGAAGAGAAGCGGCCACACGATCTACGCCGAGGCCTTCACCCAAGCCCTCTATGATGGCAAGGGCGCCTGTCTGTGGGGAACGGCGACGGCCCTTCTCGACGAGCACGGCAACAGGGTCGGCGCGATAGAGTCCATCCGGGACATAACGGACCACAGTCTGACCGAAGAAAGGCTCAGGTCGTCCTACGAGGAGCTGCGCAGGCTCTCCGCCCACATCGAGGAGGTCAGGGAGAACGAGCGGGCCGCCATCGCCCGGGAACTGCACGACGTCCTGGGCCAGATCCTCGCGGTCATAAACATGGACCTCAACTGGCTCAACAAGAAGATACCCGTGCACGAAAGGGGGCTGCTCGGTAAGGTCGCGTCCGCCCTTACCCTCGTCAAGCAGGCAACGAGGACTATTCAAAGGGTGTCATCGGGCTTAAGACCCGTCGTCCTCGATGATTTCGGCCTTGCCGCCGCCATCGACCATGCCTTGAAGGAATTCCGTGACCAGACCGGCTTAACGACGAGCCTCGTTATCGACGGCCCGGTGACGGACATCGATAAGGACCGAAGCATAGCGCTCTACAGGATATTCCAGGAGGCCCTGACAAACGTGATGCGCCATGCCGGGGCGACACGCGTGGAGATCTCTCTGCAGGCCGGGGAAGACAACGTCCAGCTGATGGTGAGGGACAACGGCCGCGGCATCTCGAAAAAGCAGATCTCCGACAGGAACTCCCTGGGCATACTTGGCATGCGTGAACGCGTCTCTTTCATCGGCGGAAGGATCGAGATCTTCGGGTCCGGCAGCGCCGGCACCTGCATAACCGTCGATCTCCCGCTGAAAGGAAAGGAACGGGACGGAAATGACGGGCGGAATAAGGGGTCGCATAACACACCAACCCCATAACCCATCACCTGGAACCCATCACCTAAAGCTTTATTGTTGTTTGACGTAGACGAGGTCGGTAGAGGAAAAACTGCCGCCCTTGTTGGTCTTGGCCCAGCTCGCGTCAACGCCGAAGAGCTCCACGACCTCCAGCTCCCCCTTGTAGGCGCCTTTCTTTCTGCCGAGAGGCTGCTTCGTCCTGGGATCGATGACCTCTTCGCCAGGGGCATAGACCTCGAGGACCTTGCCCTTTTCCAGGCCGGACAGCCGTCCCGCGTTGATGTAGACCTTCGCACCGTCAACGGAGGCAACGCGCGAATGCCAATCGATGGAGAGAACGGTCTTCAGGACGTCTTCCGCGATCATTTCGATCGCGAGGTCGATCGCCTTGATCTTCGCCTTTTCGGTGCTGAGGTCTCCCTTTTCCCGGGACAGGGAGATGGGGTTCCTGCCGGAAAGCTGCTTCATCGTCTTGCCTGTCTCCGTGTTGAAGACATCGATCGCAAGCTTCGACATGGCAAAGGATGTTTCCTTTTCATCCTTGCCTTCTATCCTCGATGAACTCGTATAGACATCGGAAAGGGTGGTCTTCAGGACCGCCTGAACACCGAAATCGTCGTTCATCTTCTTCGCGTTGGCGGTATCGAAGTATGACCCTCTGACATTCAGCGAATTGGGGTCGACGCATATGACCGTCCCCGTGCTCTCGAGGCGTGATATGAGACGCTTGGTGGCCAGCTCCCCCAGGCCTTCCGATCTGTAGTTGGTGTTGTCCGTCACGGGAAGCACCACGATCCGCCTCTTCATCTTGGGCGACGGGTACTCGAAGGAAATGAGGCCCTGCATGTATCCCAAACCTACGGGGATGTATCCCATCTGCGTCGGGTAGGCCATCTGGGGATTGATGCCTTTCTTCTTCAGCTCCTCTTCCAGTTTCGCGATCCTTCTCTCCAGCTCGTCCCGCTCCTTCTTGCTGGGACCGCTGCCGCCGATACCGAAGGAAAGCGCCTCGCCGATACCCGGTGCGTACTGGTCCTTCCGGACCCAGACGTAGGGCGGCTCGTAGGGGGTCAACATGTACTTGCGGTTCCGGGTGTAGATGTATTCGACGCCGTCGATGACCTTGATGTCGCCCAGCTCGGGTTCCTTGACCTCCTCCGGTTCACCCCGCGCAGGCTTTTTCTGGGTGGCCGAATCGGTCTTCTTCGCGGTCTTGGCGGGATCCTCGTCTTTCTTTTTACCCCAGGGCATGTAACTGCAGGAAGCGAGAACGATTACCAGTAAAAGAATTACAATTTTTCGCATCGTGTGATTATAAATAGGTAGCGAAGAAAAGTCAAATTTTTAAATGTTGAGCTTTGTGAACCCTTATATCTCGCCTCTGAAGAGAGGGAGGGAGAAGAAGAAAGTGCTTCCCCTGCCGGGGGTGCTCTCTACGCGGATGGACCCCCCGTGAGCCTCTACGACGGACTTCACGATGAAGAGGCCCAGCCCGCTTCCCTCTTCCCCTCTTCCCAGGCTTCCGCGGCGGTATTTCTCGAAAATGAAGGGAAGCTCTTCGGCTGGTATCCCGACACCCCTGTCCTCAACAAAGGTCACGAGAGCGGCGTCGTCCAAGCGGGTCCCTATCCTGACCTCCGAGCCCTCGGGCGAGAATTTGATGGCGTTGACGACAAGGTTCGTGATGACCCTTTCGATGTGGTCCCTGTCGGCAAGAACGAGGGTATGGGGGGCCGCGCCATCGGTGAAAACGACCCTGGGCCCATACACTTTGACGATACCGCGTATGATCTCGCCCATGTCGACGGGCCCGATCTCGAGGTCGAGGCCTCCCGACTCGATCCTGGACACGTTCAGGTAGTTCTCCACAAGGTGGTGGATCTTCGATATGTTGTCGGCGATACCGAGCAGCCGCTCCCTGACGGCACCTTCGAGAGGGCCGTACTTCCCCTCAAGGATCCTGCCGAGGAAACCCGAAACGGGAACGAGAAAGGACCGTATGTCGTGGTTTATAGCCGAGACGAAATCCGCCTTCACCTCCTCTATCCTCTTCTCCCTCGATATGTCCTGAATGAGCAGGATGCGGCCCTGGGGCGCATTCTCCAGGGACCAGGGCGAAACAAGGACCTTGAGATACAGAGGCTCGGCGGAACCCTCCCGCGGAATTACAAGCTCCTGCAGGGCGGTGTGGTCGTCGCCGGAGATATCGAGTGACGGGAAGAGGTTCTTCCACGTGTCACCCAGGGCGGTCGCCGGGTCCGTTCCCGTGACGGCCGCCGCGGCCCTGTTGCAGTAAATGATGATGCCTTCGTGGTCCACGGCGACGACTCCCTTGTCCACCGTTTCCAGGATAGACAGGAAACGCATCCGGTCCTGCCGGATGGTGGCGCTCTTGTCCTCGAGCTCGGCGTTGATCGCCCCTATCTTCGCCATGTTATCACGTATGGTCTTCTCCCTCTCGGAGATGGAGTCAAGCATCCTGTTGATGGACGACGCGATAAGAGCGAACTCGCGCGTCGTCACTTTCGTTCTGTCAATGCGGGACAGTGTGTCTCCTTCCTCGATCCTTCCGCAGATGGCGAGGATGCTCCGGAGGGAGGGGTCGATGCCCCGCGTGATCGCGAAGGTTATGACGATAACCGCCGACGTTGCGAGAACGGATATCATAACAAAGACGAAGAGAAGGCGCTTCTTGAAGGGCAGAAAGATGTTCTCGCTCACCGCGATGCCATAGGCCCACTTCTCCGACCCCTCTTCGTTGTACGGCGATGGTTTGTAGATCGTATAATAGCGGGACTTTCCGATGATGGTCCTGCCTATGTAGTTCCTGTTCGCCTCGTGAAGGGCGGACCTGATCTCATCGGGGAGGTCCTCAGTATCCATCCCGGTCAGGGAGAATATGGTACTGAACATCCTCTTATCGTCCCTGAAGAGCGAGATATAGACCGGCTCCCCGCGCTTGCGGGAGAGGAGATCGCTCAAGTTCCTGACGAGGGAACTGCCATTGTCGAGGATGACGAGCTCCGAGAGGACCACTTTAAGATCCTCGAGGGGCATGGAGAGGAAGAGGGCGGGCCGCACCCCGTCTCTCGTGTCGATGGCTATGAAACCCCTGGCTGTCGCCCGGGAAGCGGCCGGCGGTATCGTGATGGGAAGGTCCATGCGCCGGCTCCGCAGGGTGACGATCGGCCTCATCCTGTTGTCCGCGAGGTGAAGAACATCGATGTTCTCGCGGTCGACCAGGTCCGCGAAGACCTCGCGGATCCTGTCCGTGTCCCTCCGCGAAACGGCCTCCCTCAAGGGTCGGTGCGTCGCCAACTGCCTCAGCCTGGTCTCCATCTGATAGAACTCGCGGTCAACGGAGAAGGAAAAGAGGTTGATGTCCGATGTGAGGCCGTTCTCCAGTTCATTCACGGCTATCCGTTCGATGGAGTGGATCCCCGAATAGGTGGTGACGACGGAAAGAAGAACCACGAGGGCGACGAAAAAGAGGAGTATCTTGGTGTAGAGGCTCATGGGAGAGGACAGGTCGTGGGTGAGAGGTTATGGGTGATGGGAAAAAAACCCAAGCGCGGCGGTGCCGCCCGGAAAGGCCCGACATCTTGTGGAATGGTGGAGGTGACGGGGATTGAACCCGTGGCCCCCTCGTTGCGAACGAGGTGCTCTCCCGCTGAGCTACACCCCCAGGTAGCCATAATCATAGTTCATATTACCCCTCATATCAAGGGTTTTGTGGTGACGGCCGCGGGCGGGCCGCGATGGGCTTCGGCTCGAGAGGCTCACCGGCTCAGTATTTCCCTGATCGTCTCTTTGAGTTCCCGCGTGTCCGCCGACTTGACGACGTATCCGTCGGAAACCCAGCTCGACAGGTCCTGCTTGAACTCACCGTAGGCCGAGCAGAGGATGACGGGCTGGTCCTTGTTGATGTTCTTAATGGCATTCAGTGTCTGTATCCCGTCCATAACGGGCATTTTGATGTCCAGGACCACCACATCGAAGGGTACGCCCTTGAGCTTCTCCAGGGCCTCCATACCATTGGACGCGGTTTCCACCTCGTAATCCTCTTCCTCCAGTTCCTCCTTGAATAGAAGCCTGATATTCTCCTCGTCGTCTACGACGAGCACCCGTACTCTTTTCATGCGAACTCCTCTTGCAGCATGTTATTTTTCATAGGGAGATAGACGACGAAGGTCACTCCCTTTCCAGCCACGTTCTCCACCTCTATGTGCCCCTTGTGGTTCGTCACGATCTTGTTGGAAATGGCAAGACCAAGGCCGGTGCCGCGCTCCTTCGTCGTGAAGAAGGGGTTGAATATGTTGTCGATGATGGCAGGATCGATGCCGCCTCCGGTATCCGTTATCGAAATGGCGACGAAGGGCTGTTCGTCGTACATGACCTTGCGGGTCTTCGCGGTTATGGTGCCGGTGCCGCGCATGGCCTCGAAGGCGTTCATGAGAAGATTGATGAACACCTGCTTGAGCTGCTGGCTGTCGCAGGGGACGGGTTCCAGCGCGCCGTCGAAATCCTTGACGATGGAGACCGATTCCCAGGCGGGGTCGGAAGAGACGATGTAGAGGATGTCCTCGAGGAAGTCCTGGAGCCTGCAGAGTTCTTCGTAGGGCTGGTTCTCCTTGACGTAATGGAGGATCTCGTTGAGGATGGTCTCGAGGCGTGTGACCTCGTTGAGGATAATATCGATATACCGGTTCTCCGTGTGGTCGTTCTGCATCTTCTTCGCCAGCCGCTTGGTGAAGCCGCCGATGATGACAAGAGGGTTCTTGATCTCGTGGGCGATGTTGGCCGTCATTTCCCCGAGGCTGCGGAACTTCTCCTGTTCGATGAGCCTTTTCTGTGCGTCCGTCAACTCCCGCACCACGTTCCTCAGGCGCGTGTTGAGCAGGGTGTTCTCGAGTCCGCTCGATATGTAGTTCGATATGGTGTTGATGATGTACTGCCCGTTCTCCTCGATACCGTGCTGGTCGGACTTCTCGCCGCAGAGGGTGATGGTGCCCAGGACGCGGTTCTTTGAAAGGATGGGGGCTGAATAGAGCGAGAAGGGCGGAGGGTTGTCGATTTGCTCCGCCGAACCGTTTCTCAGTGAAACGGGGCGCAAAAGCTTGATGGCCGATCTCTCCAGCTGGTCCACGTAATCCTTCGCGGCGGGGTCTATCATGCCATAGGTAAAGCGCTGTGTCTCCAGCTTGAGAAGGGGGTATTCGAGCTTGACGGACACAAAGGATGCGGAGAGCGACTTCGCGATGATGAGCGCTATGCTTTTCAAGAGCTCGTAGGGCCCCACATTGGATGTCAGCATCTTGCCCAGTTCGGACAGCATCGCCAGCTCGCTGATGCGCTTCTTCGACGAAAGGATAAGCTCGAAGGCCCTGAGGATACCGCCGAGCTCGCGGGATATGACGGAAAGGAGAACCTTCTCCTGGTCCTGCAGCGAATCGCGCATGACGGAACACAGGACGATAACGCCAAAAAGGTAGCTGTCGTCGGACAGGGGAAGGAAGGAAAAGGTCCGGAACCTTTCCAGGTGATCGTCCAGTTCGGGATAGAAAAGGCAGCCGAACCTCGGGGAGATGTCCTTGAAGGTAAAGAACTGGGGAGACCGTCTTTGCGCCACGCTGCCGACTATCCCTTCGCCGATATGGCACCGGTAGCGGTTCAATATTTTGAAAAGCGCGCTCTTCTGATTGGCGTAGCGGCAGGTCAGCCTCTTGTCCTTGTCGAAGGTATAGACAATGGCCTCGTCGAAGCCGAGGTCCTGGGCAATGATGTTGAGGATCGCATTGATCCGCGCCGTCAGCTCGAGGTTCGAGTGCGAGATCTCGATTATCTTACCGATCAGTTCCGCTTGATTCATGCTTCGCAATTGCTTTCCTGTAAAGTTCGACGTACTCGCGGGCCGATTTTTCCCAGGAAAAGTCTTCCTTCATACAGCGGGTGACGAGGTCCTCCCAGGCCTTCCTTTCCCTGTAAAGGGAAAGCGCCCTGCCGATGGTGTCGAGCATCGCCTCTTTGGTGTATTCGTAGAACTTGAAGCCCGTTCCGATCTCGGGATAGCTCGTATAGTCGATGATCGTATCCTCCAGCCCGCCCACACCCCTGACGACAGGGACAGTGCCGTACTTCAGGCTGTAAAGCTGGTTGAGACCGCATGGTTCGTACCGGGAAGGCATGAGGAACATGTCCGCCCCCGCCTCCATGAGGTGTGCCAGCTTGTTGTCGTAGGCTATCTTTATCGAGAAAGCCCGGGGGAACTTCTTTGCGAGGGCCGTGAAGAGGTCGTGGTATTTCCGCTCCCCCGTGCCGAGGATGATATACTGCACACCCAGGCCGTGCATCTCTTCCAGGGACTCGGAGATGAGGTCAAAGCCTTTCTGGTCGGCGAGCCGTGAGATGGTCGCCAGAAGCGGGACGTTCGGGTTTGAGGGCAGGTCGAAGGCCTGCTGAAGGGCCTTCTTGCACACGGCCTTGTTCGCCCGGTCCTCGATGGTGTACCGTCCCGGCAGAGATTTGTCCGTCCCGGGGTTCCAGTCCCCGTAATCGATGCCGTTTACTATCCCGTGGAGGTCGTCCTGCCGCTTCATCAGGATACCGTCGAGGCCGCATCCAAATTCCGGCGTCTGGATCTCCCTGCTGTACTGCTTGCTCACGGTGTTCAGGATGTCGGAGAAGATGATGCCGCCCTTGAGAAAGTTGATGTGGCCGAAGAACTCCAGGGATTCCGGCGTGAAATATTCCCAGCCTATGTTGAGCAGGTGCATGTCGTAGTGCCAGAATATTCCCTGGTAGCCGAGATTGTGAATGGTGAGGAGAGTGGCCACGCCACTTAAGTCGGGGTCATTCTGGTAGATCGTCTTGAGGAAGACAGGGGACAGGGCCGTCTCCCAGTCGTTGCAGTGGAGGACATCGGGGACGAACCCCGTCGCCTTGATCGTCTCCAGGATGCTTTTGGCAAAGAAGATGTAGCGTTCGGCGTTATCGAGGTAGTCGCCGTCCGGGGTACTGTACAGGTAGTCACGGTAATAGTACTCGTCCTTTTCGACAAGGTAGGCCTTTATGCCTTCGTACTCGCTCTCGACGACCTCCGCATCGACGAAGGACTGCGACACCTGGCACGATATTCTGTGGTTGGAGTATTTCATGGGGAAGCCGAGGTCCTCTATGCCTTTGTGCTTGGGGAGAATGACCCTGACATCGACCCCCAGGCTCCTCAAGGCCTTCGGAAGGGCCCCCGTGACATCGGCCAGGCCGCCTGTCTTCACAAAAGGAAATATCTCGGGAGAAGCGATCAGTATCTTCATTGCACCCCCTATGTCTCTGTTTCTCTCAGGTACGTCGTGGCTTCCTCGGGCGGCGTGGGATTGATGTAGAACCCTGTCCCCCATTCGAAGCCGGCCATTTTCGTGAGGCGCGGGATGATCTCTATGTGCCAGTGATAATGCCCGATGCCGACGTTCGCGGCGGGGGCCGTGTGGATTATATAATTGTAAGGCGGATTGTTGAGCACCTTGACATATTTCCTGAGGATCGTTGAAAGGACCTCGGCCAGCGAATAGTAATTGTCTGCCGGGTCCTCCTCGGAAAAGACCGGGTTGTGCCTTTTTGGAAGGATCCACGTCTCAAAGGGAAAGCGCGAGGCGTAAGGCGATATCGCGATGTACCGTTCGTTTTCGCATACGATGCGTTTGTTCTCTTCCTTCTCCTGGGCTATGATGTCGCAGAAGATGCATCGTTCCTTGTACTTGTGATAGGCGAGGCCCCCGCCGATCTCCTCCGATACCCGCCTCGGGACGATGGGCAGGGCGATGAGCTGGGAATGGGCATGGTCGAGGGATGCCCCCGCCACGGACCCGCTGTTCTTGAAAACCATTATATACTTGAAACGGGTGTCCCTTATGAGGTCCCGCATCCGCTCGCGATATGCTATGAAGACACCCTGAACCCTGTCCACGGGCATGTCCGAAAGGGTCTCCCCGTGATTTGGTGTCTCGACGATCACCTCGTGGGCACCGATGCCGTTTATCTTGTCATAGATGCCGATCCCCTCCCGGTCGAGGTTGCCCTCTATCCTCAAGGCGGGGAACTTGTTGGGGACCACTCTCAGCGACCAATCGGGAGACCCCGGTGTCGAGCCCGGCGGACGGACGACATAGACCTCCGGCGGCGTCATGTTCTCATTCCCCGGACAAAGGGGACAGACCGCCGCCTTCGTCGCTGGCGCCTCCTCCGCAAAAAAGACGGGCCGCTTGCCCCTCTCCGTGGAAATGATCACCCACCTGTCAATGATGGGATCTTTTCTCAGTTCAGGCATACTCTGCTCCCCGTCTTCGTTTTTTGACATGGCTGTTGTTGCGTGATAAGAAAGAGTTCAGTGATACCGCTGAAGGACAATATCCCAACCCGCACCTTTCCCATTATAACAACGGGCCTGATCTTTGTAAATATCATTGTTTTCCTGTGGCAGCATCTGGCGCTCCACGCGCCCGCCGGCGCGATGCTCTACACCTATTACGGTCTCGTGCCGAGGGAGTTCGTTGCAGCCGTTGCGGCACGGCATGACCTCCTGCCTTACAACATCATGACCGTCTTCACATCGATGTTCCTTCACGGCGGTTTCCTCCACATCATCGGCAACATGCTCTACCTGTGGATCTTCGGGAACAACATCGAGGACAGGCTGGGACACATGGGGTATCTCCTGTTCTATCTCCTTTCCGGGGTGTGTGCGGCGGCCTTTCAGATACTCTACGACCCTTCGTCGGAGGTCCCGATGATAGGGGCCAGCGGGGCGGTCTCCGGCATACTCGGGGCCTATCTCCTCGTTTATCCCCACGCCCGGATAAAAACCCTTCTCATCATAGTCATCTTCATCAAGGTGGTCGACATACCGGCCATTGTGCTTCTAACGGTCTGGTTCTTCATGCAGTTCCTCTACTCCAATGTCGACGGTATCGCCTGGTACGCCCATGTGGGCGGCTTCATTTTCGGCCTTCTCTTCGCCCTTCTCTTCCTTGTCGGCAGGAAAGGCCGCAAGCCTGTCAGGGCGGCCGGACCATGAGAGTCCCGAGGGTCCTTGCCATCAATCCGTATATCTATGACTTTGCCGCCTACAATTTCTGGTCGAGTCCTCTCGGCCTCCTTTACATTGCGGGTATCCTGAGACACAACGGGTTCCACGTCGACCTTGTCGACTGCATGTCCGTGAGGGAGGAGAAACGCAAGTCCGACGGGCGCGCGCCTTTCATCAAGCACAGGGTGCCGAAACCGGACGCCCTCAGGGGCGTCCGGAAGACCCTCCGAAGGTACGGGATGCCGCCCGGGGAGCTGTCGGAGCTTCTCGAAGGTATGGACCCACCCGACATCATCCTCGTCACCTCCATCATGACATACTGGTACGTGGGGGCCATGGAGGTCGTCGATCTCGCCCGCCGGGTCTATCCCCGTTCGAAGATAGCCGTCGGCGGCATATACCCCGCACTGTGCCGCGAGCAGGCCCGTGCGGCCTTCGCCACGGCGGACCTCGTCGTTTCTTCCGGGGAGATGGGCCGCTTCTATGGGTTCGTCGAGGCCGGGGCGGGGCGGAAGCTCACGTTCACGCCCTTCATGGACGACCTCGACGTCCTTCCTTATCCGGCCCATGACCTTTCCCGGGACATACCTTTCGTTCCCCTGCTGACATCGCTGGGGTGCCCGTTCAGCTGCACGTACTGCGCCACGTCCTACATGTACCCCGCAATGACGCGGCGCGGGGTCGATTCCACCGTGAACGAGGTGCTCCACTGGCATGAAAGGGGTGTCCGCCGTTTCGTCATCTATGATGACAGCTTTCTCTACGGGAGCAGGCAACACGCGAAGCCCCTTCTTGAGAAGATCGCCTCCCTGCCCTTCCCGGTGGACATATACAACCCCAATGCCCTCAATGCGGCCTTCATAGACGACGAGGTCGCCGCGCTCCTCGCCCGCGCCGGTTTTCGAGAGGTGCGCATCGGCCTCGAATCAGTCGACCGCGACAGGCAGGCTAACACCGGCGGGAAGGTGACAGGCGCATCCTTCGAAAGGGCCGTGGCCTCCCTCAGGCGGGCGGGATACGGCCGGGAGCAGGTCAGGGCCTATATCCTGGCCGGCCTCCCGGGCCAGCACTGGCAGGAGATACGGCAGGCCATCGATTACGTAAAGGCCCTCGATGTCACACCCTCCATCGCCGAATACACACCCATACCCCACACACCGCTCTTCGAAAGATTCAAGGATGCCGCGAGGTTCCCGGTTGCCGACGACGCCGTCTACCAGAACAACGCCATCTTCCCCTACGCCTGGGAAGGCTTCACGGAAGAGAATCTCAATTATTTGAAGAGATACGCAAAAGAGGGGTAATTGGGTGATAGGTCATGGGTTATGGGAAGGACTCGCAGAAAGATGTCCCTATTACCCCTAACCCACTGCTGTCCAAAATAATCCATTTCCCGGAATACCCTCCTTATAGAACAAGGGATAAGGACAGGTAGATCCTCCGTTCCGGATGAGGTTGATCTCCTCTTTCATGAGATCAGAAGGGGGGATAATGACCAATGACCAAATTCCAATGACCAAATAAACAGACAATAACCAATAATCGAAAATGATGCAAACGGTCCGTTCTGTTTGTTTGTTCAATTGGTTATTGGTGAATTGGTCATTATCTTTTTCATTGGTCATTGGAATTTGGTCAATTGGTCATTTCTGTTTCACTGGATTGCTCCGGAGAGTCGGCGTGTCCGTTGCCGCAGATCTACTTTTGACAGCACTGGGTGATAGTTCATGGGAGAAGCGGGTTCTTCCCTATCGCCTATGACCTATGACCCATTACCCGTTTTCTAGGACAGATATTTGTGCAGCTTCTGGTAGCTCAGGAAGTCGCCGTCTATGAAGTCCGCTCCGAGCTCTTTCGTGGCTTCCTCGCCTTCGGCCACCCTCTTTATGGTACAGCGCATCTTCACCGGGGTCTTCTCGTTGGGAATAGTGAAGATCGTGTCGAACTCGCCCTCGCTGACCGCGTCATAGTCGTGGGGGATGGATATCTTCAGCCCTCCCAGCGAGACATCGATGACGATGCCCGTCTGCAGCGTTGACTCCTTCGCGTCTCGCTTGTAGACAAAGGCCGGCAGCGACACCTCTTTGCGGGCGTAACGCCTGCGCTCTTTCTTGGATCCCTTCAGTTCAACCTTGTCCTTGACCTGCGAGTGGAGCATGTTCTCTATGATGGACGAAAGCGATCGCCTTTCGACCTCCGCTATCTTTTCCAGTGTCTGCTTCAACTCCTCGTTGGTCCGAAAGCATATCGTTACGTCTTTCTTCATTACCGTCCCCCTTACACTGCGCCGCCTGACCTAGATCCTTGCCGGCACTTTGCGATACATCAGTATAACATAACACGGGGCTATTGAAAAGCTGAACTTCACTCTCGAGAAGCTCGCAGTACCTTGTCCGGCGCGGAAAAGGCGGCATTCCGCAGGCAGGGATCAAAGTGCCCTTCCCGTTCTCCCGATAGGTCCGCTGCCGGCCGACCAGTGAAAGGATTACTTATGGCGGACGATTGTGGTACAATAATGATCGTATCGAGACCGGGCACATATCAGGAGGAGAACGCGCTTCCAGGGAGGCATTCTCCATTCGGGCCCGGGAGACCCGAAAGCGGTAACGACCGGTCGGGTGACTCCCGTGCCGGGGCGGTTCTCCGGCCGTGCCGACAGGGTTCGGGGGTGGCGGCAGATTCCGGAAGGGAGGGAACAATGAAGGTCTTTGTCACGGGTGGGGCCGGCTATATCGGTAGCCACGTTGTAAAGCTTCTTGGGGAACAGGGCCACAACGTTCTCGTCTACGACAATCTTTCCACGGGTCACGATTGGGCCGTGCTGGCGGGGCGCCTCGTCAAGGGCGACCTTTCCGACAGACAGCTTCTCACGGATACGCTCAGGGAATACGCACCCGATGCCGTCATGCATTTCGCCGCGTCTATCCAGGTGGAGGAGTCCGTCCGGGAGCCTCTCGTGTATTATCGCAACAACGTCATCAACAGCATCAATCTTCTTGAGGCGCTCACCGAGCTTGAGATCGGGTACTTGATCTATTCCTCGACGGCGGCCACATACGGGGCGCCGCGGACAAGTCCTGTCGATGAGGACACGCCCCTTTCCCCCATAAACCCCTACGGCACGACGAAGGTCATGGTGGAGACAGTGCTTCGGGACCTGGCAGCGAAGGGAGACCTTCGCTACATCGCGCTGCGTTATTTCAACGTTGCCGGCGCCGACCGGGAGGCGCGGATAGGACAGGCCTACCGGGAGGCGACGCACCTCATCACGCGGGCCCTCAAGACGGCGAAGGGGGAACAGGAAAAGCTCCTCGTCTTCGGCACGGATTACCCGACCCCCGACGGCACCTGCGTGAGGGACTATATCCATGTCGAGGACCTCGCGGCCGCGCACCTTCTGGCGCTCATGTACCTGAGGGAAAAGGGCGCCTCCGATGTGATGAACTGCGGATACGGCCATGGGTTCTCCGTCCTCGATGTTGTCCGGGCGGCAAAGGCCGTCACAGGGGTGGATTTCCCCGTGGAACTGGCGGGACGCAGACCCGGCGACCCGCCGGAACTTGTGGCCGACAGCTCGAAGCTCAAAAGGCTGACGGGGTGGTCGCCGCTTTACGATGATCTCGCCTACATCATCGAAACCGCATGGAAATGGGAAAGGAAGAGGTCGGCTACGGAGGATTGAAGGATCGCGGATGAGGACCTTTGCGGCGGCTCTTGCCGTCATTCTCGCTTTCGCCGGCCTGGTGGTCTACGCGCCCAATTATCTTTTCTATGCCGATCCTCCCCGGAAGGCGGATGCCGTTGTCCTGTTCCTCGGCAACGAGTACAAAGAGCGCAGGGCCGAGGCGGTTAAGCTCATGGCTGAAGGGTATGCCGCCCACCTCGTGATCCCCGCGTACGGCCGCGTGGCTGAGGCCGGCAAACACGGTGAGGCGTCGCGCAACGTCGTCCCTTCGCGCCCTTCCCATTACCCCGTGGTATATGAAGACACTCACATCGAGGTCATCGAGGCAAAGATGCTCATGGACAGGAACGGCCTCACCTCTGCCATATTCGTCAGTTCCCCCCACCACATGAGACGGATAAAGCTCATCACCGACAGGGTATTCACCGGCGGCGCCTACCAGACCACCTTCGTGCCGACGCGTTTCGAGAAGCGAAAAGAGGGGTTCTGGTTCCTTCACGAGTCGGAAATAAAGAAGGTCACGAGCGAGTACGGCAAGATCCTCTGGTTCTTCCTGTACAGGTGGATGAAGTAAGGGACGGTCGCAGGTCGCAGGTCGCAGGTCGCAGGTCGCAGGTCGCAGGTCGCAGGTCGCAGGTCGCAGGTCGCAGGTCGCAGGTCGCAGGTCGC
>JAAYAK010000075.1 GCA_012719415.1 Syntrophorhabdus sp. | reverse complement strand
GCTATGGTGAAAGGCTTCTGGACGAAGCCCCTGCATCCCTTTTCCATGATGCTGCGCGCCTGTTCGTTGAGGCTGTAGCCGCTGGAGAGGATCACCCTCGCCTCAGGGTTCAGCTCCCGTATACGATCGAAGGTCTCACTTCCCGACAGGCCGGGCATGATCATGTCGAGAACGATGAGGTCGATGGAGTCCTTTTTTTCCCCGTAAAGAGAGATCGCCTCCCCCCCGTTCCGGACGGCGTGCACCGCGTACCCCAGAGACTCGATCATGGCCTTGCTGACGGTGAGGACCGCGGGCTCGTCATCCACAAGAAGTACCGTCCCCGCGCCTCTTGCCATCTCGGCAGTCTCTAACCGCACACGGGCAATGTCCTTTCCCGACGCGGGAAGGCAGAACCGGAAGGTGGACCCTTTGCCGGGTTCGCTCTCCACATCGATATACCCGTTGTGGTTCTTCACGATACCGTACACCATGGCGAGTCCCAATCCCGTTCCCCTGCCAAGTTCTTTCGTCGTGAAGAAGGGTTCGAAGATCCTCTCTTTCGTCTTCTCGTCCATACCGACACCACTGTCGGTGATAAAGGTGCACACGTATCTCCCCGGCGCCACGGAATGGACCTCTGCCTCCGCGGCCGCGAGGACGGTGTTCCTCGTCCCCAGGGACAGGACCCCGCCCGCGGGCATCGCCTGCCAGGCGTTGAGATAAAGGTTGAGAAGGACCTGCTCTATCTGCCCCTGGTCCGCCTCGACGGGCCAGATATCGGCCTGGTACCCGTGGTGGATGACGATCTCCTTCTTTGTCCTTCCAAACATGGCGGAGGTCTTCTCGACAAGTTCGTTCATGCTGAACGGCTTGACGTCGTACTTGCCGCCCCGCGCGAACCCGAGGAGCTGCCTCGTCAGGTCCGCCGCGTTCCTCACCAGTTCCTCGATGTTCCTCAGCCACTCGTGATGGGGATGGCCCTGACCTGTATCGATCATCATGAGCGAGATGTAGCCCTGGATACCCATGAGGATGTTGTTGAAATCATGGGCGATGCCACCCGAGAGCGTGCCGACCGCCTCCATCTTCTGAGCGTTCACGAGCTGTGCTTCCAGCCTCTTGCGCTCGGTGATATCCTCACACACCATGATAACATCCCCGTTGCCGAGTTGCACGGGGATGAAGCTGATCACCCTGGTCGATCCGTTCTTGCACACCACGCTGTAAACGCCCTGATTCCTGAGGCCGCCTGTCCCGAGATAGTCAAGCCACGCCTTTATGACCCGTCGCCGGTAGGCCTCATCGGGATATGCCTTTCTGAACCACGTCCTTCCGTTCGGGATGTCGGTGAGGTCGTAACCAAATATCGCCTTGAACCTCGGATTGATATAGACGAAGCTGCCTGTCCTGTCGATGAGGGCCATGCCGATCGGGGCATTCTCGGAAAGACTGCGCATCTTCTCCTTTTCGGCAAAGAGCTCCCGCACCGCTTCCTTCCGCTCCGTGATATCCCGGATGGACTCGATGGCCCCCACGACATTCCCGTGGATGTCATAGAGGGGGCCCGCCTTCCCCCAGAGGTTCCTCTTCTGCCCGCGCACGAAGGGCACGTCGGTTTCCGTGTACAGGGTGTCACCGTCCTTCTTTATAAAGGAATACTGTTTTTCCATCTCGTCGTCCCAGATGGTCACGAAGTTGATAAGGATGGGCCGCCGTGTCCCGTAGAAGGGCAGCGCGTATTCATGATCGCCCTTTCCCAGCATATCCTCCTTGCTGACGCCCGTCATGGTCTCTATGGCCCTGTTCCAGGCTATGACCTTTCCTGCCCGGTCTATCGCCAGGGTCGCGTCGGGGAGGAACTCGATGATGTCCGCCAGCCTCCTTTGCGATTCATGCAGTTGCTGTTCGGCCCGCTTTCGTTCGGTGATGTCCCGGAATGTCCATATCCTCCCATAGTGATGTCCGTCCTCTCCAAGCACGGGGGCCGAGTGGCGGTCGAGGACCATGCCGTTCTTCATTTCGATCTCATCCCTGCTCGTCTCGCGGGAATGGTCATAGAGATGCAGTACCTTCTCAACAAACCCGTCAGGGTCCATGACCTGGGCCGCGATATGCTCAAGACGGGCGGTAGTGTCCCCATCATCCAGGATATGCCGGGGAATGTTCCACATGTCGACGAATCGCTGGTTGTGAACGAGATCCTTGTGGTCCTCATCGACCACCAGTATGCCATCGATCGCTGTGTTCAATTGCGCTTCAAGGAGGGCCGCATTCCATCGCACCGCATCGTCGGCCCGGCGTCGGAGCGTTATGTCCTCGACGATGCCCTCGTAATAGACCGGGGATCCCTCGGCGCCGCGGACGACTCTCGCGTTCATCGAGATCCACATCCTGCTCCCGTCCCTGCGGTACACCTCGATCTCGCGGCCATAGATCATGTCCTTTTCGGCGAGATACTCCATGCACCTCTCGCGGTCCCCGGGATCGACGTAGAGCTGCCCGGCGATGTCCGTGATGGCGCTCATCAACTCATCGGGAGAAGAGTAGCCATAGATCTTCGCAAGGGCCATGTTGGCACGCAGGTACTTCCCGTCGGGCGTGCTCCGGAACATGCCCATCATGGCGTTCTCGAAGATGTCCCGGTATTCCTCCACGCTCTCTTGCAGAACTTCCCGGGCATGTCGGCCTTCGGCCTCCAGGAGTTCCAGGTCCGCGATCCTCTTTTTCAGCGCTCTTATCTCTTCGATCAATTCCTGACGGGTTCCCACGGTGTCGTTCATAGCTGCTTCCCGGGTGACGGGTGATACGTCCGCTAAACCATAGACCAGGCATCCAAAGAAGTCAACATCCAGATTGGACCGGCCCCGTGTGCGGACGCATGCCGTTCCTCATCATGTTATCGCATAATCACACTACAAGTTTAGGCAACGGTCCTGTGGTATCCCTGTCCTCTGACTACGGCGGAGAAGGGGGCTTCGTGATGTCCGAGATCATGGCGAGAAAGGCGGCGAGATTGGGTTCCTCGCGGACCTTCGCGTCTTTGAAATAGGTGATCCTGAGCTTCATGAACAGACCCCGGCAACCTGTCAGGTAGATATGGGAAATAAGCTTGATGTTGTTCTGCTCATAGGCGAGAACACCGTGAAAGAACGTGAGGCGGCCGCCCACGGGAGTCGCCTCTTTCTTGATGACGACAGAGACATTCCTGTAGGTACCCTGTGTCTCGAGGGAGTATATGTCCTGCAGGGCCTGATCGAACTCCCTGCTCACAACCTGCGACGAGATCCCATCCGGTATGGGACCTTGCATCAGGTCGTACAGGAAGATGTCCGCCCGCATCGTGT
>JAAYAK010000074.1 GCA_012719415.1 Syntrophorhabdus sp. | reverse complement strand
TCTTTATTCTACCTTTCTTCCCGACTATTGCAAGACTTTTCCTCGGATGTGTGAAATGGCGGGCGGTCCCGGTGCCGCCGTGTCTTGACAGTGGGCGAAAGTCGTTGTAATATAAAGGAAAAAAAGGAGGATGGGGATGAAGATAAAATGGTACGGTCATTCGGCATTTCTCATAACGACGGCGAGGGGCGTGAGGATCATAACCGACCCGTACCAATCCGGCGCATTCGGGGGAGACCTCTCCTACGGGAAGATCACGGATGAGGCCGATATCGTGCTTTCAAGCCATGACCACGATGACCACAATTATACGAAGGACATAAGAGGGCGGTTCACGTATATCAATAAAGCAGGGGCTTACGAGGAGAAGGGGGTCAAGATACGGGCCATGCCGACCTACCACGACGGGTCGAAGGGAAGCCAGCGGGGGAAGAACCTCTTCTTCGTCGTCGAGAGTGATGACCTCACGGTCGCCCATGCGGGCGATCTCGGTCATGCTCTGGACGCGGCGACGGTGAAGGAGATAGGGGCCGTGGATATACTCCTCCTCCCGGTGGGAGGGTTCTTCACGATAGACGCGTCGGAGGCGACACGGATAGTCGAGGCCCTGAAGCCGCGCGTCACGATACCCATGCATTTCAAAACAGAGAAATGCGCCTTCCCCATAACGCCTGTGGAGGATTTCACCCGGGGAAAGGAAGGGGTGAGGGATCCGGGCGTCACTGAGGTGGAGTTCTCGAAGGCCGGCCTCCCCGACGAGGCACAGATAGTCGTGTTGGATCATGCCCTCTAGGGGCCAGGGGGCGGCGGATGCTGAGACCACTCTTTTCGAAAAGGGACATAGCGCGAGCGGTCAGAGGGCTCGCGAGGCAGATAGAGAAGGATTACCGGGACGAAGAGATAGTCTTCGTCTGCCTGTTGAAAGGCTCCTTCATGTTCACGTCGGACCTGGTGCGATGCGTCAGGAATGTGTCACGCGTCGACTTCATGCGCGTCTCATCGTACGGCAACGCCATGAAGACCAACGGCAGGGTGAAGATCCTGAAGGACCTCGAGGAGGACATCGAGGGCAAGAACGTCATCATTGTCGAGGATATCATAGACTCGGGCCTCACGCTGACACACGTCCGCGGACTCCTGGACGACCGGAAACCAAAATCTCTCAGGATCTGTGCCCTGATAGACAAGAGATGCAGGAGAGAGGTTGAGATCGAGGGGGATTACGTAGGCTTTACCATAGACGATGGGTTTGTGGTGGGTTACGGGATAGATTACGCCGAAAAATACAGGAATTGCCCGGACATCTGCGTCGTCGTGGAGGGTGATGGCGAATGAGAAAACCACGTACCGCGTCAGCCGTGTGCATCCCTCTGGTCGTTTTCGTGTTCTTTGCCGCCGCGTCAGCGGAAGCATTCCAGGGAGAGCCGGACGGATATGGGGGGTTGTCCTGGGGAACAGAGCTCGAAAGCCTGGCGGGATCCATGGAATACGTGGGCACGCGCAAGGAGACCCCGGACACCGCCGTGTACCGACGCGCGCGGGATGATCTGGGCTTCGGCAGAGCGCGCCTCACGGCGATCGAGTACGGGTTCACGGCAGGAAGGTTGACAGTTGTTACTCTTAAGGTTGACTCTCTGCTCCAGTACCTTCTCGTAAAGGAGGAGGCGCTGAGGAGGTTCGGGACCGGCAGAGAAGAGGATCCGAGGGCGGAAAGGTTCATATGGGAGGGTGACAGGACGACCATACGGCTCGTCAGCGCCTTCGACCTGTCCTGAGACGGCGCCCACGGGGAAGGGTTCCTCGAGTTAAGAAAGAATGACCAATGACCAAATCACGATGACCAAACGAGAGACGATAACGAATGTATCAATGACCGATGCAACGACAAATGAGCAAGGAAAATGTGGGCATCGGCATCACTTTCCGTGTATTCTGGTTTGAACATCCGGTTTTTGTCTTGTTTCCTGGTCATTGGAATATGGTCATCGATCATTCACATTGCGAAGGAGGTTCTATGGAGATCCTTGTGCTGTATCATTCCAGGTCGGGAAACACAAAGAAACTTGCCCAGGCCATTGCGGCGGGCGTGGAGTCCGTCAGCGGGGTTACCTGCGTGATGAAGGACACGAAAGAGGTTGGCCAGGAGGATTTCCTGCGCGCGGACGGGATCATAGCCGGCTCGCCGGTATATTTCGGCTCGATGGCGGCGGAGCTGAAGGAGATCTTCGACAAATTCGTTCCCGTCCGGAAGAAGATGGGCGACAAGGTCGGGGCGGCTTTTGCCACATCCGGGGACCTTTCGGGAGGGAAGGAAACTACGATGATGTCGATCATCCAGGCCCTGCTCATCTACGGCATGATCGTCGTCGGCGACCCCCTTGATGCCACGGGCCATTATGGTGTATCGTGTACGGGCGTTCCCGACGAAAAGACGGTCGATAATGCCGGCAAATTGGGGAAGAGGGTGGCGAGCCTGGCGCTGGCATTGAAGAAGAACCCGTGAAGGTTTCACGTGAAACACCGCCGGGGCGGCCGCTGACCCGACCCCGAAGCCGGAAGGACAGGTAAAGGACGAGATGGCCCCTGGCTTCGGGTGGACAGACGGTCCCTCCTGTGCCTGTGCCGCGGGGGACACGGGCACTCCGGCGCGAGCGCTCCGCAAGGCCTTCCGCATTCACAACGGCCTGCCTGGAGCAGAACCGGTCGACACAGATAAGGTGTTGAAATAGCGTGAAGAAAAACGAGAGACTCGTTAAGAGCAAGAAAGCAAAGGGGTCCGTGGCGGTCCGGAGGTCCGCGGGCAGGACGGGCGACGCTCAAGACGTTCGGGCCCTGCTCGAGGACAGCGAGGCCCGGTACCGTCTCCTCGTGAAGCACTCTTCGGACGGCGTCTTCCTCTTCAATCCCCGGACACTGAAGATCCTCGAGGCAAATGCCAGTTTTCTCAAGATCACCGGTTTCCGCGAGGAGGAGATAACCCGGCTCACACTGCTCGATATCACGGCCATGAAGAAGAAGGAGATCCTGCAGAACGTCCGGGGCGTCCTGAAGGATGCCGAGATCGTCTCCGGGCTGCGCCAGTACCGAAGGAAGGACGGCACCCTCATCGATGTGGAGATCACGTCCTCCCTTATCAATTACCGGAACGACCAATTCATCATGGTGAACGTCCGGGACGTCACGGAACGCCTCAGGGCCCAGCATGAGCTGGAGCGACAGGCAAGCATGCTTCGCGACCAGGCAGAGATCATCGATATCGCAGAGGACGCCATCATCGTCCGCGATATGACAAATCATGTTCTGTTCTGGAACAGGGGGGCCGTGAACCGGTTCGGCTTTTCCCTGGATGAAGCCCTGGGACGGCCCCTGTCATCTCTCCTGAAGACGAGGCACCCCGAACCCCTTGCCACCATCCGGAAGCATCTCCTCTCCGAGGGGAAATGGGAAGGGGAACTCATCCATCGCGTGAAGGACGGCCGCCGCATCATCGTGGAAAGCAAATGGAAGCTCAGGACGGACAGGAGGGGAAAGCCTGTGGCGGTGCTCCAGATAGACAACGACATCACGGAGCGCAAGCTCGCGGAAGAGGTGCTGAAGAGGTCGAAGATGGAACTGGAGCGGCGGGTGGCCGAGCGGACGAGCGAGATAACGCAAGCGAACGCCCGCCTCGTGCAGGAGTTAAAAAGACGCCAGCAGGTCGAGGAGATGCTGAGGAGGGGCGCCGAGCGTTACAAGAACCTCTTCGAAAACTCACCGCTGGGCATATACCGGACAGATCCCCGCGGGAGGATTCTCATGGCCAACCCCACACTGATCCGCATGATGGGCTATTCCTCCTTCGCTGAGTTCGGCGCCGTGAGATCATACAGAAAGAGTTGCGAGCCCACCTACCTCAGCAGAAAGATCAGGGACCGGCTGGAACGCGAAGGCAGGGTCCGCGGGTTCGAGGCGCAATGGAAGATGCGCGACGGGACGAGGATGCACGTGCGGGAGAACGCCAGGGCAATACGCGACGCCGCCGGCCGGACGCTCTACTACGAGGGTACCGTTGAAGACATAAGCGAACGCAAGCAGGCGGAGGAGAGGTTAAACCAGTACCAGCGCCAGCTCCGCTCCCTGGCGTCGGAGCTCTCCCTTGCGGAGGAACGGGAACGCAGGAGGATATCGAACCTTCTCCACGACCACATAGGCCAGCTTCTCGCCACAGCGAAGATGAGGCTGGGCTGGATCGAGAGCGCCGTCAAGGACGAAAGCATAGAGCGGGAGATAGACGAGATACGTGACCACATCGGGCAGGCCATCCAGTTCGGCCGGTCGCTCACCTTCGAGCTCAGCCCCCCCATCCTCTACGATCTCGGGCTTGAGGCGGCCCTTGAATGGCTTGCGGAACAGGTGGAGAGCCAGAACGGCATCCACAGGGAGTTTGAGAGCGATGGTTTCGAAAAGCCCATACGGGACGAGATCAGGGTGCTCCTCTTCACTGCCGTCCGGGAACTCCTTGCGAACGTGGTCAAGCATGCCGGGGCGACACGGGTTAAGGTGACGGTGCGCAGGGTGGACGAGAGCATATCCATCCATGTCGCCGACGACGGCAGGGGCTTCAACGCCTCGAAGCGCAGTTACCACATAGCGGAGGCCCGCGGGTTCGGGCTCTTCAGCATCCGGGAACGCCTTCAATCGCTCGGAGGCCACATGGATGTGCGCTCGCAGGTCGGCAGAGGGGCGCGCATAATACTCGTGGCGCCCCTCAAACGGGAACAGGAGAACTAGGGGTCGACGATGAAGATACGGATAGTGGTGGCCGATGACCACAAGATCATGCGGGAAGGCCTGAAGGCCCTCATCGACAAGCAGCCCGACATGGAGGTCGCCGCTGAGGCCCAGGACGGACTCACGGCAACGAAACTTGCCCGCAAGCTCTTGCCGCACGTCATCATAATGGATATCGGGATGCCCGAAATGAACGGCATAGACGCGACGCGAGAGATCGTGGCGGAGAACAAGGATATAAAGATAATCGCCCTTTCGATGCACTCCGACCGGAGGTTCGTCCTCGAGATGCTCAAGGCGGGAGCGTCGGGCTACCTCCTCAAGGACAGTGCCTTCGAAGAGCTCGTCACCGCCGTCCATACCGTGATGACGGGCCAGTCCTACTTGAGCCCGAGGATCACCGACATCGTGGTCAAGGAATACCTCCATAACCTACCCCGGAACGAATCCAGCGCCTTCACGATCCTCACCCAGCGCGAGAGGGAGGTGCTGCAGCACCTCGCCGAGGGCAAGAGCACAAAACAGATAGCATCTACCCTGAACCTCAGTGTGAAGACCGTGGAGACCCACAGGCAGCAGATCATGGACAAGCTCCAGATACGCAGCGTCGCGGAACTGACCAAGTACGCGATCAGGGAAGGCATAACCTCCCTCTGAAGACCTTCGCGACGGACGGTTGTGAGCCCTCTTCGCCCTCAAGGGTCCGAAAGGGGGCATCCGTTGCAGCTTTGCACGCCTCAGGGAAAATACCCCCCAAAATCAGGAAAATCCCGATGGCCCCGTGCCTCCGCGGGGGATATACTTGGTTTGCGGATCAGCATCTGGGAGGTAGCGAGACCGTGAACAACATCATAGGCACAGCACAGGTAACGGGAGCCGCGGACCTCATCAGCGCTTCCATGAGCGGAGGCCTCCTCGCTGATTTCGCAACGGTGATGGGCTCCAACGCGGCGCTCTCCGGGGGCAGCGCCCTGATCATTGCCCTTGCGGCCCTCACGCTCCCTCCGTCCCGGCGCCTTCAGGGGGTCATACTCGGGACCGCCGCCACCGTCCTCGCCAGGGCGTTCCTTGCCTGTCTGCCGGGAGCTCTTCTCAACGTCCCCTGTCTGAGACTCTGCGGAGGACTTCTCATTCTTGCCATCGGGTTGAGGCTCCTTGTCGACGGTCATTCACCGAAGATGCAAAAAGAGACTCCGGGCGGGTCCATGAAGGCCTTCCTCATGATCGTCCTCGCGGACCTGGCTATGAGCCCCGACAGCGTGCTTACCGTGGCAAGTGCCAGCAGGGAAAATCCGGCCCTTGCCTTTCTGGGCCTATGCGTAAGCGTACCGATAGTGGCCTTCGGCGGCGGTTTCATATCGCGGCTCATGGGGCGCTATACCCCCGCCGTCTATGCGGGCGCCGCGATTCTTGGCAAGGTTGCGGTGGACACGGTCCTTGCTGATCGATTGACCGTGAGATTCCTGCACACCCCGGGACCGGCAATGCGGTACGGCGCCGAAATGCTGGTGGCCGTCGGCTTCGTTGCCACGGGCATGTTCCTTGTCAGGCTGCGGGAGATGAGGCATCCAGCCGTCCCGGCCCCTCATTCGGGGCCCTTCCACCTGACGGGCTGGGATATACGATGATGCCGCTCCACTTCGGGAGGGTAGGGGCGACAGGAAAAGCGAGAAGGATCGTTCAACGCGCGGACTCGCGCCCACAGGACCGACCGGGAAGGGACGCTGCAGGGAGAAGGGGGTAGGAAGCTTCAAGACGCCGGAAGGCGGTATTTGGGTCCAGCGTCGCAGTCCCTGCCGGTCCTGTGAGAAAGGGAGAAGATGTAAGGCCCATTGCGGCCGCGCAGCAAACGTTCATCAATACCCCGACGGAGGTCGGGATCCAAGCGCCCTTGCCCTGCGTTCCAATCGGGATCCCGGCCTCCATTGCAGTTCCCAGCCGGCATGAAAAAAGACCGTCACAGGTCACAAGTCTCATGTCTCAAGTCTAAAAACCAAAAAAAACTGCTGGCGGGTCAACAATTATGTTGACAGCCCATCCCCTTTCACCGTCTTTTTTTGGCGACCTGCGACCTGCGACCTGCGACCTGCGACCTGCGACCTGCG
>JAAYAK010000073.1 GCA_012719415.1 Syntrophorhabdus sp. | reverse complement strand
CCGAGTATGAGGGCCACAGCTTCATCAAGGGCGGCACGGGCATCAAGGAGGCAACAAACGGGTGGCTCGATGTGTTTTGCGGCGGGAAGAACGAGATCATCCTCGGGAACGTGAACAGCTGGGTGGTCGGGCTTCGCGTCTGGTTCACGGTCGGGGGATTGATGGATGCGGTATTCGGCGGCAAGTTCGAGACCCAGATCCCGGAGATCCTGAATTTCAGGAACTTCCACGTGAACGTCACCCCGGGGAACTGGAAGACCTACGCCAGCATGACTGTTGCCCGCGCGAGCAAGCAGCGCTTCGCCGGCGAGGCAACGAGGATAGAAGGTCAGGTGAACCAGGTCGTCGGACAGCGCATGCAGAACACGGCCATGAGGGTCAACACTCTCGCACAGAGGACAGAGGTCATAGCGAACAGCGTCAAGACGACGGCGACGAGAACGGAGGCAAACGCCCAGAGGATCGACGCGGTGGCGACAAAGATGGACAACACCATCGGGAACCTGCGCGGCGTCGGCAACGAGACCAAGATCGCTGGGGCGAAGATAACGAACGCGGGCATCGGGGTCAACAACGCCGGGGAGACGTTGAGGACCGCAGGCACACAGCTCAGGGACGCCGGGATCGCTACCGAGGAGGCCCTGCAAATTATACAGGTTTGATATGAAGGTCATCAAGGAATCGGAACATTCTCTTCTTCTCAACTATTTCGGCCTCGGCGACAGGTATTACCTTGCCGTGACGGTGATGACCTTTTTCGCCTTCATGGACCCGTCAAACCCCCTGAAGGAGCAGGAGATGTGGCCCTTCGTCCAGGGGGAGCTCGGCAAGGACGCCATCCTCGACATGGCCATGCCGAAACCGAAGGGGGAGATGCTTGTCTGGGGCAGGTGCTTTGCACCCGACGGCAAACCCCGGGGTGCGTCCCGGGTGAGCGTGAGACTCGGTCCCATGGAGAAGACCCTCTACGTGTTCGGCAACCGCTACTGGAAAAAGGCCGCCGGGGTGGGCTTCGCGATAAGTGACCCCGAGCCTTTCACCGAGATGCCCGTGACGTACGACAGGGCCTTTGGCGGCGGAGGGTTTGACAGAAACCCCGCGGGCAGGGGTATCGCGCCTGTCCTTGCGGCGTCGGGAGCCGAGGTGCATCCGCTGCCCAATATCGAAGACCCGGGCCGCCTTGTGGGTTCGATCTCGGACCGTCCGGACCCGGCTGGTTTCGGCCCCCTTGATTACACCTGGCCCCAGAGGGCAAAGAAGCTCGGCACCTATGACAACAGGTGGTTTCAGGAGCGCTGGCCCTTCTACCCCGACGACATGAACTGGACCTATTTCAATGCCGCTCCCGAAGACCAGCAGATGGATGAATTCTTCCGGGGGACGGAGACCTTCGTCGTTACCGGCATGCACCCGAAAATGCCCGTCATCGAGTCGCGTCTTCCGGCATTGCGCCACCGCCTCTTCGTCAACCAGCTTTCCGACGTGAACAAACCCGACGGCGAGACGGTCTTCAAGGAAGTGCTCACCCATATCGACACAGTCTGGCT
>JAAYAK010000072.1 GCA_012719415.1 Syntrophorhabdus sp. | reverse complement strand
ACCTATTACCCATCACCTGTCTCATTTCCACGTCTTCAGATACGCCGGCAGGTGTGCTGCCTCCCGCGGGCCTATCATTATTTTCCAGCCTTGCAGTTCCTCTTCCAGGTCTCCCAGTATCGCGGCGGCGTAGCCGGGGATGATGAGGTTGCGGTGCTTTATCTTCTCCTCCACACCGGACTTCTTTATGAAGGAGCCGACCAGGTCGCCAACGAACTTGCCGGCTGCCCAGGCGGTCATCACAGAGAGTCCTTCCGTATCCATGATGCACAGCCAACTCGGCACGCGCGAGTTCTCGACCTCCCCGCTGACGATGAAATAGGTGAGCGAGAAATTGCACGTCACGAGGACCGGCGAGTTCTCATCTGGATTGTTGATGGGATAGATGCCTTCCTTCGTCGTCATGGGGCGCTGGGGATCGGTGTATATATTAAGCCTTTGGAGGAGAAGGGGGAACAGGGTCTCCCCGGTGATATCACTGAGCACTATTATCCCCGCGTACTTCGCTACGAAGAGCGAAGCGATCAAGGTCTCCTTCATGGGGTCGTCCGTCATCTCGCAGGGAAAGGTGATCGTGGGAAAACCGAGTGGTTTGAACTTGCTGATGAGTGCGGCGCGCCTGATGGCGATCTGGTCCGTAAAAGCATCCCTGACCCCTCGCGCGGAGGTGTCGATGACGAGGTCCTTGAGTCCCATGGCCGTCAGTTTTTCCGTCAGGGCGGCCACTTCGTCGAACCCTTTGCCGACAACGGCAAGGGGCACTCCGTAGTCCTTCGCCAGGGCTCCGAAGGCCTCGTGATTGTCCAGTGTCGCCGCGTATATGAGGGGCTTTTTGTCCCGCACGATATCGAGGGCCTCCTTCATCACCTGCACCTCTCCGCACACGAGAATGACAGCGCAGGGCCTCACAAGAGCGGACTTCACGATGGCGATGAACCTGTCCTTGTTGCCCGTGAACTTGATAGCGGCCATCTCGGGCTTCATCGTCACACCCACGCGTTCGTACTGGAAATACTCCAGTGCGGTGAGGCGACGTTCCACCTCGCCGTCATCCATCGTGTCCGTTATGAGAACGGCGATACCGGGTTTGTTGAAGAAGGTCTTCTCGTGACGAAAGAGCACCGTCTCCCCGCCGATCTTCACCCCGTAATCGTCGACACCGATGGACACCTGTCTGATGGGCGGCGCGCTCGCGTCGGAAAGCTGGGTCTTCGCGTCCGCAGAGACGTGCGGGCACAGGTCAAGCTCGGTCTTTCCCGCGGCCAGCGCCATGGCAAAGGCAAGGCAGGTGGGAAACTTGCACTCCCCGCAATTGGTCTTGGGAAGAAGCTTCAGTATCTGTATCCCCGTTAACGCCATCGAAATCTCCTTTCAGAATGATACAGGTCATAGGTAATAGGTGATGGGTCATGGGAAAGGAAATCTGTCTTTCCTATCACCCATCACCTATTACCCATCACCCGTCTTTTACAGCAGATCTTCCATCCCCAAACAGGGATGTCCCTTTTGTGTTATGTACTCCAGCACCTCTTCCTCCGTCTTTGCCACTGTATCGTCGGCGATCATGTCAGGAAGATCGGGATAACCCAGCTCTTCACCTCTCTTTTTCAGGCGACCATGGATCTCGTCCTTGAGCCTCTTCGGCATCCAGGCGATCCTCAAAAGACCGCCGTCACCGCTCAAAAACTTCTTCTGGGTGATATTGTACTTGCTGTGACCCAAAAACCCGGGCACTTGCGCGCCGCCGCCGACGGAACCCGCAAGGCTCGTGAATTTCATGCCGCAGGGCGTCATATCCGTAAAATCACGATCGACGGTCATGATGGCGTTGCACATGGGCAGGATGGCGGCGATGCATTCACAGCAGCCGCAGGTGGTCATGGGATCGACCATGAGGCTGTAGAGGCTCACGTTCTCCAGCTTCTGGCGGGACGCCTTGCGTATGTACTCGTTGCAGCCGCGGAACTGGCCGTACCGTTCATCGATGACGACGCCCTTCTGGATGGGCTGGTTGGGCCCCTCGGGGTTGATCTCGTACGCGGCGCGGCAGTCGAGCCAGTTGTATGCCCCGCACAATCCCGTCCTCTCCGGGCTTATGACACAGACGTGGCTCGGGGCGAAGGACTGGCAGAGGATACAGGAGTAGAAGGTCTCCGTGGTCTCGTCCGTCATTCCCTCGATGCGCGCGTCCCTCTGCGCGTACGCGGCCCGGGCAACGTTAAGGACCTCGCGGACCTTCGCCTCGTCGGTATAGATCTTCACCTCAACCTTGTCGAAGATGGCGCCGAAGTCCTGGTGGTACTTGGCGTGGATGATCCTGCCGATGTCCTTGAGAGTAAAACCCTTGTCCACGGCCTGGCGGGATACCCTTATCCAGGCGATATCGCGCTGGCCGATGTGCATGATCCCCTGCGCCTGATTGATAAGGTGATGGTTCTGTCTCTCCAGGATGGGCTCGAAGTCCTCCTGGAAGTTGCGCCCCGCCACCTCGGCAACCATGGCGAAGTGGAGCCGTGAGCCGGCGTCAACGTCGGGGACATCCGGCCCGATCACTTCCACACGTCCGTCCTCCACCTCTTCCATGTTCCTCGATGTCGTCAACTCCACCGCGACCGTCCGTCCGCCGCCCATCTCGAGGTAGATATCCTCTCCGCGGACACGTTCACCTTCGAAAGCGGGACCGTAGGACACGGGGATGGGGACCTTCGCTACCTGGACCTTGAGACCCCGGACCTCCACAGCCTTCTGCACGATCTGGTCGTGAGGTATGTTTGAAACCACGTGCTCGTAGGTGCAGATGCCCGTCGGAAGGACCTGCGGTATGGGCGTGTCGGCGATCGTCGGGAAACCCCAGTTGATCGCCCCCGCGGCGTTGGCGTACCATTCATCGGTCACGTCCCCGAGAGCAAGGACAAAGGCATATGTCCTGTCCTTGTTGTATATGAGGTTCCGTCGGAAATCGCCCGGGCGAATACCGCCGAAGGCCATGGCGACGCGACAGGCGAATCCGATGGCGAAGACCGCCTGCTGCATATCGGGCCCGAAGGGAACAAGACGCGTCGGCCAGCCTATCTGGACCCCTGCCTCAACAAGCTGCTCGGCAAAACGCTTCCCACCGTTCTGCCCGACCATGAAGACGTAGAGGTTCTTCTCCTGGAGCTCAAGGGCGATCTTTGCCGCTGTCCCCGCGTCCGGGGCCGCGCCGGCTATGGCCGCGAAACCGGGGGCGGTCCCGTCGACGAACTCGACCCCCCTCTTCCTGAAGATCACGTCGTTCGCGGCCCCCAGCCACATCGTCCCTTCCGTCACCTCTTCGGAGTCGGCCGCGTACCTGTCTGGTTCTTCGAGATAACGCACGGCCTCTATCATCTCTTCCGCGAAGAAGGTGGCCATGCCCGCGTCGAGGGCAGGGGCCAGGTACGGGAGGGGAACGCTCTCCCTGACGGGAGGCGGGATGAGTCTCCGGCACATATCGAGGACACGCTCCATGTCCTTCACCTTCGAGACCGCTATACCCGTCATCGAGTATATGATGGGCAGGTAGTATGCCGTGTTCGGAAAACCGATCTCCTGGTCAGGCCCGTGTCTTTCCAGGGCCTCGCGATATTTCGCCTCGGCCTGGGCGAAGATCTTCCGGGCGCCCCGTATCGCCGCAGATGCTATGATCTTGGACATTCATCCACCCTTTCGTCTTTCACGTCCCGAATAGCCGCAGTCCCCGTCATATCCCTTACTCCATCGCCCTTCTCATGGCCATGTCGAAAAGAACGCGTTCACGCCCCTTATCGATACCCAGGGCCTTGCGCTTCTTGTCGATGTGGGCGATCATGAGCGCGGCCGCCTTGACGGGGTCCTGCTCGAAGGCCCACATCCCCTTGTACATATCTTCGTATTCATGGAAAAGGTGTTCCGTGACATTCTCGCTCCCCAGCGTGGGCCAGGTGGTGCCAAAAACGGTAAAGATCCCTGAGGCAACGAAGTACTGACCGATGGAGATGGCCTTTTCGCTCATCCACTCCGGCGCCGCGCCGGCCGCCGGCAGATCGGAGAGGTCGTCGCCAAGACCGCCTTCCTTCACCATGGCCGTCGCCGCTATGAGTATCCTGGAATTGTCGACACAGGAGCCAAGATGAAGGACGGGAGGGATCCCTATGGCCTCGCACACCTCCGCGAGCCCTCCGCCCGCATTAAGATGCGCCGCTTCCGCCGTCAGAAGCCCGGCCTTGCCGCAGGCCATGGCGCTGCAACCAGTCGTCAGGACGAGGACGTCGTTCCTGATGAGCTCCTTTATCATGGCCAGATGGGCGGCATCATGCTGCGTTCTCACGTTATTGCACCCGACGACGCCGGCCACACCTCTTATCCTTCCATTGGCGATATTATCGTTGAGCGGCCTGTAGCTCGCCCGGAAGAGACCTCCCAGCAGGTAGGTTATCGTCTCGTGGCTGAAACCCGCCACCATGTCCTGGCTCTCTGCCGGAATGTACACCGCGTGGCGCCTCTTGGGGTAATTCTCGATGGCCATCGTGAGAATTCTTTTCGCGATGTCGAGCCCCTGTTCCGGATGGAATTCGATATGCTCGGCCCCCTCGATCATGGCCCTGTCGGAGGTGGTGATGAGTCTCGTGTGAAAACATTCCGCCACGCTCGCCAGCCCCTGCATCTGGCACTGCACGTCGACGGTCATGAGTTCGACGGCACCCGTGACGAGGGCCAGTTCCTGCTGCAAGAAATTGCCGGCACAGGGTATGCCGTGACGCATGAGTATCTCGTTGGCGCTGCAGCACATACCCGTCAGGTTCACACCCTTTGCCCCGACCTTCTCCGTGAGCTCCCTGATACCGGGATCATGGCTCGCGGCAACGAGCATCTCGGGCAAGAGCGGCTCGTGGCCGTGGACCACGACATTTACATGGTCTTCCTTCAAAACACCGAGATTGATGGAGCCGAGCACCGGAACAGGTGTGCCGAACATGATATCCTGAAGCTCCGTGGATATCATCGAACCGCCCCAGCCATCAGCGATCGCCGCGCGCGCGGCTTGCTGAAGGATGTGCCGGTAATCCTGATCCACCCCCATGTGGGTCCTGTGCATCACCTCCACTATCTCGCGGTCTATGCCGCGCGGCAGGACCCCCAGTTTTCTCCAGATCTCCTGTCTGCGCAGAGGCGCCTTTCCCGCGTAGATGAGCTCGCCGCTCTGCTTGCCGAACTCGTTCAGTGCCTTTTCCCCAAGCTCTATGGCTATGTCTTTCACGTCACGCTTCTCTATGTCGATGCCGAAGTCCAGAGCAACCTCTAAAAGCTTTATCTCGTCCTTGATGGAAAAACCCTGCGACTCGCCCCGGGCAGTTTTCAGAAAGGTCATAACGACCTCGCGGGCGTGGTCCGAGTGGGCTGCCGAACCGGCCGCGACTTTCCTGGCAAAATTTCTGGCCACCACGGTATCGACAGTCGCGCCACAAACACCCATACGTTGCGAGCTTTCGCCTTTCTTTGAGCGCGGCATCCTGCAAGGCCCCATGGAGCAGATCTTGCAACAGCTCTCTTCCACCCCGATCGGACAGGGTCTCATCACGTCGGCGCGGGAGAAAACCGTTGAGATACCCTCGCGTTCGGCCTTGTCGATGAGTTCCAATGTTGCCTTGTCGATGCTCTTTTCCTTGCCGTCGGCCATTGTCTCTCCTTTTGCGCCTTACGCGCAGAGCTCGCCGATCATGCCCCTGACGAGGGACACGCTGTCGGGATGGCGCATTACGACGATGTCCGCCCCGGCGACAAGAAGCGTTATCGCGGTGACCGCCTCCATGAGGATGGAGCGCCTCCTCTCCTCGCCCAGCTTCGGGTCCTCGTCCTTCGTCAGCCTCGTCTCCCGGGTCTTCCATACCTCCGGGGCAAGGTTGCAGATGATGGGGAACTGGAGCTTGGCGTCCTCCTGCGTGAGTGCCGCCATCCTGTCGCGCTCCATCACCGAATAGGTGTATTCGAGGCCATAGCCGAGGCCTCCCGTCGTGGGATCGATGACGATCTTCTCCTCGTTGACCCCAAGGTTGCCAAGCAGGATGTTGAGCTGTTTCGCCAGGTTGACGTCTATGGGAGAGGACGCCATGACGACCTGGCCGTAACCGATGGCCATGGCTCCTATCTGCTTGTAGTTCTTGTCCGAAACGGGACCGACGGCCACATTCCTGCCCTCGCAGGCCTCGGCGACCCTTCTTAAGAGCTCGCCGTCCTTCTCGTCGTTCGCCGTTCCCCAGACGAGAAGGGGCACTTCGATGGCGTCAGCCACTTTCTTCACGACCTCGACGACGTCTTCGGTCCCTTTGTTCTCACCGTTCGGGTCGGCGCTTCTAAGCTGGAGGACGATCATCTCGGCCCCATAGGCATCGACGCATTTCCTTGCCCAGGCAACGGGATCGGAGAGCACATCCCGGTAAGGCTCGATGGCCCACTCCTGCCATTCTTCGGGAGGTCCGTCCCAGACCTCGAAGGCGACCCGTGGAACATTGGGCATATCGCCCTCGAAACGGTGGAAGGGGTAACAGCTCGCGCCGCCTATGCGTACCGCCTTCGGCCCCGTGCCCAACTGAACCTCCCGGATCTTCCCGGTATACTTTATCTTAGGAATCTCAAAGGCCATCTCTTCCTCCCCAGTGCTGAACTATATATGAACGTCACCCTCAGGCTTCCTGTTTTCTCTTCTCGCTCCCGTACCAGTCGGCGCTGTACCAGTAACGCATGGCAGAGCGTATGAACCCGAGTCTTTCATCGCGGCTGGAAAGCTTCTCCCGCCAGTCTCCGCGCTCCTCGGGCTTGCCTTCCTCGAAGGTGGCCCCGAGGACCTTCACCTTCCTGCCCGCGTGGTCTTCCTTCTCCTCGTACCTGTAATCTTCCATGTCTCACTTCCCTTCCGCGGCCATTTCAGCCGCCTTGAGCGTGTTCTGCATGAGCATGGTGATCGTCATGGGCCCCACACCACCCGGAACGGGTGTGATGACAGAGGCCTTCTCCTTCACCGTCTCGAAATCGACGTCACCGCAGAGTTTCGCCTTGCCCTCCGCGGTCATGCCTATCCTGTTGACGCCGACATCTATCACGACGGCACCGTCCTTGACCATGTCGGCGGTTATCGCCTTTGCCTTGCCCGCCGCGACTATGAGGATGTCCGCCCTCCGGGTGTGCCACCCGAGGTCCCTTGTCGAGGTGTGGCACATGGTCACCGTGGCGTTGGCGTTCACCTCTTTCTGGACAAGCATCATGGAGATCGGCTTGCCGACAAGGTTGCTTCTCCCGACGACGACGACCTCCGCGCCCTTCGTCTCCACGCCCGCCATCCCGAGAAGCTCCCTGATGCCGAAGGGCGTGCAGGGATAGAAACGCGCCTCGCCTATCATGAGCCTGCCCAGGTTCATGGGGTGCAGACCGTCCACGTCCTTGTCGGGGTCTATCGCATAGAGAACCCTCGTCTCGTTGATATGCTTGGGCAACGGCAGCTGCACGAGGATGCCGTGTATGGAGGGGTCGCTGTTGTACTTCTGGATGAGGTCGAGAAGCTCCTCCTCCGATACGCCTTCCGGCTGGTCGTCCTGAACTGAGTAGAAGCCAAGCTCCCTGGCCGTCCTCTGCTTTCCGGTGACATAGCTCACCGAGGCGGGGTTGTCGCCAACGAGAATGGTCACGAGACCCGGCGTGACACCTGTTCTCTCGCGAAGCGCCACCACGTCCCGGGCTATTCGCTCCCGGACCTGTTTCGCCGCGTCTGTTCCGCTCAGGATCCTTGCCGTCATACACCCCCCTTAATCACAGACTTGCCGCCCCGTCAGATCCCATCGTCCTCTCGAAGATGGCCCAGGCATCCACAAGCGAGCCCGACGCGGATGGGAGCTCGAAAACGCTCTTTCCTTCCGCGTCGGCGCGAACGAGGTCCTCATCGTCCCTGACGATGCCGCCTATCGCGACACCTCTTTCCCGGGCGACCTTCTCCAGCATACCTCCGTCCTTCCCGCTCACGCGGTTGACTATGACAACGGTCTTTCTTATATGAAGACCGAGTTCGCCTATGATCGACAGGATCCGCGACACTGTAAGGATCCCCCGCGGCGTCGGGTCGGATACCACGTAAAGGATATCTACGTCCTGCGTCACGAGCCGGCTCATGTGCTCCATGCCCGCTTCGTTGTCGACCACCACGAAGGCGTAGTTGCCCTTCAGTGCGTCGATATACTTCTTCGCCATGCTGTTTGCCGCGCAGTAACACCCGGGGCCCTCGGGCCTTCCCATGACGAGAAGATCGAAACCCTTCGCCTCGATGACCGCCTCCTGGACCTTGTACTCCAGCCAGTTGTCCTTGCTCATCCCCGTGGGGACATCCTCCTTAAGCTTCTCCCGTGCCTCTCCGATCGTGGCGTGGACGCTGAGACCCAGCACCTCGTTGAGATTCGAGTTGGGATCGGCATCCACGGCAAGCACCGGTCCCTTCCCCGCCTTTTCGACGAGATACCTGACGAGCATTCCTCCTATGGTAGTCTTGCCAACACCGCCTTTACCCGCAAGCGCGATCACTTTAGGCACAGGGGCCTCCTGCGGAGGCAGGTGATGGGTGATGGGTGATGGGTAATGGGAAAGACCTTTTTTCATCTATTCCATAACATGCGACCCATGATCCACGATCCATTTTCGTCTCTCTTCTCATAACCTATTACCTATTACCTATGACCTATGACCTGTTCTTTCTCCAGGGCCTTCATCGTCTCCGGAAAGGCCCTGCCGTCCGTGTGGGGGAGGAACATCGCCGCCATGAATTCGTCCATGAATTGCGTACTATTCGACAACTCGATGTTTGTCATCGACCGCGCCACCTCACCCGCCTTATCGAAAAACCTTCGGGAGACCGCCGCTATCCTGGCGCCTCCCAGCGACGCGTTCCCCATGAACCGGAAACGCTCTGCCGGCAGTTCGGGTAAAAGACCCATGACGATCGCCTTTTCGACGTCTATGGAGTGACCGAAGCCTCCCGCAATAATAACCATATCGAGATCGCCAAATGCAAGGCCTCCATTCTCGAGGAGCACCGAGCAACCCGCGTACACCGCCGCCTTCGTCCGCATGATGTTGTCGAGGTCTATCTCGGTAATGACGATGTCCCGCTCGATATTCGTTTCCGAGGCGAAACACAGGACATACTCCCGGCCGTTCGAGCCGTCCCGTACCCTTTTCGTCTTTAGCCCGCCCGAAAACTTCCCGTTGCGGTCGATGACACCCGCGAGAAGAAGCTCCGCCACGATGTCGATGAGCCCGGAACCGCAGATGCCGAGCGGCTTTTTCCTGCCTATGGTGAGGATCATCGGCTCCAGGGTGGCAGGGTTGATGCGCACCTTTTCGATGGCACCCGGGGCCGCCCGCGTGCCGAACTCGATGCCTCCGCCCTCAAAAGCAGGACCGGCGGAACAGGACGCGCACAGGAGCCATTGCCCGTTCCCGAGCACTAGCTCGCCATTGGTCCCGATATCCATGAAAAGTGATACGCCGTCCCTTTCCGTCATGCCCGAAAGCGCCACCCCGGACACGATGTCTCCCCCCACGTAGGATGAAACACCCGGAATGGCAAACAGACGCGTATGGGGCGCGGTCTCGAGACCGGCCTCCCCGCAGTCGATCGGTGGGAAGGCCGTCGCAAGCGGGGTGTAGGGGGCAAGCATGATGTATTTCGGCTCTATCCCGTAAAAAAGGTGCATCATCGTCGTGTTCCCGGCCACGACGACGTGGCTTATGTCCGCCCTGTCAACACCCGTCTCTTCCAGGAGCTCACCGATGAGGAGGTTCACCGTGGAAACGACGACCTCCTGAAGCTTCTTGAGCCCGCTCAGTTTTCCCGCGTACATGATCCTGCTGATGACGTCCTCTCCGAAACTGATCTGCCTGTTGTAGTCCGAAGAGGACGCGAGGATGATGCCCTCCCCGTCCTCCCGGTCACAGGAGAGGAGCTGGGCGGCAACGGTGGTCGTCCCGATGTCGACGGCAATGGCGCAATGGGACGCCCCGGCATCAACCTTCGTGATGGATGTGATCTCTTTCCGGCCGCTCATGACCACATCGACGGTGACACTCCAGCCCGCGTCCCTGAGCCTTGCACCGAGGCCCCGCATCACCCTCAAGGGCAGCATGACGGATTCCCCGCATCCCGGCTCTGACGCCAATGCCCGTGCTATCCTCGCCGCGTCTGAAACATTGTCCTGCGCGTCGGGACGATGGATATCGAGATTGAACCTTTCCACCAGCGGCTCCCGGCCGTATTCGCCGAGGAGCACCTCGTCGATCCCTCCCGCGTCCACGTCGCTCATCACGGTCGATCTTCTCAGGACGCTTCTGTCCACCTGCGATTCCAGCGGGATCTCGATCACGGCATCGCTGCTGACGGTGGAAACGCAGGCAAGACGCATCCCCGCGGCGTAGTCCTCCTCACTGATGGAAGGATGGGTGGATGAGTTGAGGGTGCCCTCTGTCATCCGTACCCTGCACTTTCCGCAGACTCCCCTTCCTCCGCAGGACGCATTGATATGCACCCCCGCCTTCATGGCGATCTCGAGTAAGTCCTCTCCTTCTTCTGCCGGGATGGTGCGCTCCATCGGCAGAAATCTTATTCTGTATTCTGGCGGCATAGTTTTCAGACACATCATTGTACCAAATTCTCCCACCTTTGAACATACCCTAAATTTCCGGTGCCGCCGTTCCTGGTGCCGCCTACCGGAGTAGCGCGTTCACTATCATAAATGTAGACGTGGCTATCTGGTGTCACCCTTTTTAAAGCTGTATTATCAACAGATTAACGTTGACAAAAGAACTCTGATACTATATAGTGTTCACCATCGTGAATTATGTACAGCGCGCCCGTCATAAAGAAAACCTTTGAGGTCCTTTCACTCATCGTAGACAGCAAGCGGCCCCTGGGTGTAACGGAGATCGCACGAACTCTTGCATTGAGCAAAAGCACGGTCTTTGGCATACTCAAAGCCCTGCAGGAAGAGAACCTCATCGTGAAGAGCAAGTCCACGAAGCGCTACACGATAGGCGAGGAACTCTTCAAGATCGCGAAGAGGGTGCTTCAGGGCGGGGAGCTCAGCTCCGTCGCGCGTCCCTTCCTCGAAAAGCTTGTCGAGGACGTCGACGAGACGGTCTTCCTTTGTGTCCGGGAGGATAGCGTCGTCAAGGTCATCGATACGATAGAGACACGGAAGAAGCTCAAGATATCGTCCCCCGTCGGAACACGGCTCCCCATCACGGCATCCGTCTTCTGCAAGGCCTTTCTCGCCCCCATGGAAGATGCGGATATCCGCGATTTTCTCAAGGAAAAGGGCCTGCCCAGGTATACTCCGAACAGCATCACCGACCTCGACCGCTTCATCGATGAGATACGGGTGACACGGAAACGTCATTACAGCCTCGATCTCGAAGAGTATCTCATGGGCGTCAGGGCGATAGCCACCCTCGTCTACGCCAACGATTACCCCGTTGGGGCCATCTGCATCCTCGGTTTCACCGGTTCCATGCCCACCGACAAACTGCCGGAAATGGCACAGCGCCTCGTCGGCACCGCCCGTAAGATATCCGAAAGACTCTCACAGTAAAAACAGTTCAAGGGTTCAAGGGTTCAAGGGTTCAAGGGTTCAAGGGAAAGACCGCGAAGGGGGTCGGCTGCCAAGGGAATTCGTACACCTGCCGAAGGCGCCGGTGCCCTTTTTGTCTTTTACTCTTGAACTTTTGAACTCTTGAACTATTGAACATTCTTAAAGATGTCCACCGCCTGCCGGGGGATGTAGACTTTGCCCGTTTGGGGGGCGAGGACGGTGATGCCTTCCAGTGTGCGGGTGGTTTCCGTCTTTCCCTTTATCTTCATGATGTTCTTGCTCAGGGGCAGCTCCGCCCTCTTGCCCGCCGATTCGACGATGAGGACCATGTTGCGGGAGTCCCTGCGGTCCAGGGTCACCGATGTTCCGACTCCATTGAAAGCCTCGTCGGCGGGGATGAAAAGGCGTCTGTCCACATCGGCGAGGGCGAATCCCATCGCCTTTGCGGTGATATGGGCTATGTCAGAGTTCTCTGTCATCCGCAGAGGTCTGTCGATACCATAATAATAGAAGAAGAGGTCTTCGCCCGTATGCCCCTGGGTCGTCCAGCCCACACCGCTTCGCGCGCTCACGACAGGGCCTGTTGCTCCATTCATCCTTCCGGGCTTCGCGGACCGGACGACCGCCATCTCCTCCGGTGTCAGGTCGTCTATCCCGAGATATTCCGATATCACCCTCTTCACGTTGTCCTCCGACCTGTCACCCTTCAACACCTTCTCGATACCTTCACCGGTGAGAGACGCCTTCCTGAGAGGGCCGACAACCTGTTCATGCCGGAGCCGGGAGTACGTTTTGTCCGTCACCCGGTTCCCTATCGACATGCCGCCATTTCCATGGTCCGAAAACGCGATCACCATGGTACCGCCATCCTTGCGCGCAAGATCGAGGGCGATCCCAACGGCCTCATCGAAGGCAAGGACATCGCTTATCACCCCAACAGGGTCGTTCGCGTGCGAGGCCCAGTCGATCTTGCTTCCCTCCACGAAGAGAAAAAAGCCCTTCGGGTTCTTCGACAGGACCTCGATCGCCTTGGCCGTCATCTCCGACAGGCCTGGTTCGCCCGGCGACAGGCTCTTTCTGTCAAGATCGTACGCCAGCGCGTCATCGGCAAACAGGCCCCAGAGCTTCGGTGATACGGCTCCCAGCATCTCCTCCCTGTTCGCTACGAGACGGTAGCCCTTTGACCGGAGGACGCCGATGAGGTCCTCGTCACCCTTTCGCGTACCTCCCTTGCCCGCGGGAAGCAGGTATCGCCTCCCGCCTCCCAGGACGACGTCGATGTCCTGATGAACCTGTTGTTTTGCGATCTCGTCGTAATCCGCCCTGTCGGGCCAGTGCGAGGAGAAGGCGGCGGGAGTCGCGTGCTGGATGTTGGAGGTGGCCACGAGACCCACGGACCTGCCGCTCAATTTCGCCCCCTCCAGCACGGACGCTATCGGCTTGCACCGGGACTCTCCGGGATCGAAAACCCCCGGCACGATGGCGGCGCCGCATGGCATTATGCCCACGGATCTCCCCATGGACTTGAAACCGCACGCCAGGGCCGTCGCCGCAGGCGCGGAGCCGGTTATCAGGGAGTCGGCACTGTAGGTCCGCATCCCTCCCACATACATCGCGTCGAGCGAGAGAGGGGCGCCCTTGTACCATCTCGCCAGGGTTGTATGGGTAGAACCCATTCCGTCCCCCACAAGTACGATGACGTTCCTGAAGACCCTTTCCCCGGAGACCGCAATGCCGCTGACGGAAAGAAGAATGGCCAGCGCCGCGAGACATACGGCCAGTAACGGCAGTGTCGCTATCGGATACCTGTTTTTCATTGTTCAAGCCCCCCGCTGACATTCATCGCCCGAAAGCATGTCATATGTATATTACTTTTCAGTGCTTCTTTTGGGAATTGTTTTGTTTCTCGCCCCCATCGTGCCATACTGTTCCTGTAGCCATCATACATACAGGAGGCGAAGGCATCATGGAAGATGTGCGGAACCCCGTTCACGCTCAATTGGAACGATTTCCGAAGCAAAAGCTGATAGAGCTCATCAAGATGTACTCATGGAACTGGCACACCTGCGACGGGCTCTGGTTCTCCGGGGTGGAGGACCGTTACGGGACCGAGAAGGCCCTTGAGATCGATATCCATATGTGGGATGTCTCCTCGAAGGTGGAAGCGCGGCGGATAAAGGAGGTCCTTGCCCTCCCGGAGAACGGAGGACTCGATGCCGTCCTCAGCACCATAAACCTCATGAGCTGGGCGGCGAAGTGTTCCTACGGGATCGAACGGGACGGTGATAGAGCTCTCCTGACGGTTCTTTCCTGCCCTCCCCAGGAGGCGAGGCTGCGGTCGGGCAAGGAGGTCTTCGCCTGCCGGCCCACCTTTGACCATGGGTTCGCGAATGTCATCGCGATAATCGACCCCAGAGTAAAGGTATCCTGCAGATACTGTCCTCCAGGTCCTCACCCCCCGGGCAGCTGGTGCCAGTGGGAGTTCACGGGACCGGAAATGGCAGGATGACAGCGGGAGGTCCGCTCCCGTCGTGGCCCGCAGACAGCGTCTTCTCCCGACCCCGGTGAACCGGACGCCTCAGCGCAGGTACGTCGTCCTGTCCTTCACGGCCTTTCTCGGGACCTCTCGGATATCCGACGCCCTTTTGCCCAGGCACACGAGGGCAAGAGGCACCTTCGCCCCGTCGATCCCCAGTATCTCTCGTAAGGCCTTCTTGTCGAACAGGGTGAACCAGAGCGAGCCCAATCCGAGAGAGTACGCGGCAAGGTGCATGTTCTGGACCGCGGCGGCGCATGCCGCCTGGTATCCCATACTACCCTCTTCCATGAACATATCCACGCCCGTCTTCCCGGGGTCACCCACCACCGCTACAATGACGGGCGCCTGCTTCAGGAAATCCACGCTGTATGAATCGAGCCACTTCCAGCCGCTCCTCTCCAGCGCCCACAGCCGGCATCTCTGCGCCTCGTCAAAGATCCTCTCTCTCACCGCCGCATCGGTGACGACGAAGAATTCCCAGGGCTGCATGTTGAGCGGTGATGGCGCCCACGTTGCGGCCTCCAGGACCTTTTCGACCACATCGTCTCCTACCGGGTCCGGCAGGTAATCCCTGCAGCTTCTCCTTCCGCGCATAGCCGCGAACAGATCCATGTCATCCCCCTTTTGCTGCGTATATTCTGTTACCCCTGATGGTATCAGTCAGTCAGTTTTCTGTCAATAACATCCTAACATCACGGCAAAAGATTGACATCGGCGGCGGGGAATTGTAATATTGAACATGATGCCGGAGCGAACATGAACGTCCGGCCAAATTGGATCTCTCATCGGCTTGTGTTGAGACAGACCCTCACCTTTATCAATCCCACAACAAAGGTGGCTCAACGGCAGGACAGTTCCACGTTCATTGTTCGACGCCAGACGTTGCTGATCCCGGAATGCGGAGCCTGGGACCTGGAACTCTGACCCTGGAACACTGACGCGGCAAGGTGCGGCTATGAAGAGGAAACTGGCACAGACGGTGCTGAAATCAGGAAGAGGCCTCGAGCGCGAACGGCTGAACATGTCGGCCTCCGCCGAGACGGAACTCTACAAGACACTCGCCAACAACCTGCAGGTAGGTGTCTATATTGCCGTCAACAAAAGGTTCCAGTTCGTCAATCTCCATATCCAGGAGTACACCGGCTACACCGAGGCGGAACTCCTGGAAATGGACCCCCTCAGCGTTGTCCATCCCGATGACAGGGTGGCAGCCGTCAAGGAAGCCGTCGACATGCTGAAAGGCCGCCGCCTTACTCCCTTTGAATACCGGCTCATGACAAAGCAGGGACAGGTAAGATGGGTCATGGAAACGGTTACACCCATCATTTTCAAAGGCCAGAAAGCCGTTCTGGGCAATTCGATGGACATCACGGAACACAAGGTGGCAAAGGAAAGCCTCCAGGAACTGGACGCCCTCAAGTCGTCCATCCTCGATGCCATCCCGCAGGCCGTTGTCGGCCTCGAGGACAGGCGGATCAACTTCGCCAACACGGCAGTCGAAGAGGTCTTCGGCTGGCGACCGGAGGAACTCATCGGCAAGAGCGTGACTCTCTTCTACCGGAACGAGAAAGAGGCGGAGGAGATCGGCCGCGACTTCTACAGCACCCTGGAACATCAGCGCACCTTCGTCGCCGAGTTCAATTGCCGGCGCAAGGACGGCAGGGACATCCTCTGCCGCATGAGGTCCGCCCGGATCGGGGACGCGCTGAAACAGCGCAGGATAGTCATCACCTACGAAGACATCACGGAGCAGAGGCTGGCCGAGCAGGAACTGGCAAATTCCCGGGAACAGCTCCGGGAGCTGTCGATCTACCTTCAATCCGTGCGAGAGAAGGAAAGCACGCGCATAGCCAGGGAGATACACGACGAACTGGGACAATCGCTCACGGCCCTCCAGATGGACCTTGCATGGCTCAGTTCTTCGATCCCGCCGGGAGACCTGGCGCTCGCCGGCAAGGTGCAGCGGATGCGCAATCTCGTCGACAGGACAATAGACAGTGTCCACCGCATCTCCACGGAGCTTCGACCCATACTCCTCGATGACCTCGGTCTTGCCGCCGCAATGGAGTGGCAGGTCGGGGAATTTCAGGGAAGGACAGGCGTCCAGTGCGACGCCCGTTTCGACTGTGAGGACGGTTCCGTCGACAAAGACCAGGCCACCGCCCTCTTTCGCATATTCCAGGCGACGCTGACGAACGTCGCCCGTCATTCCGGAGCGACACATGTTCGTGTCCGCCTGTTCCAAAAAGGCGGCAGCCTTTGCCTCGAAGTGACCGACAACGGAAGGGGCATCACCCGGGCGGAAATAGAGAATCCAAAATCGTTCGGGATCATCGGCATCCGGGAACGGGTCAACCTGTGGGGAGGCAGCGTGACTATCAGCGGCAGGCAGCGCAGGGGAACGACGATAAAGGTCCGGATACCCATGCGCAACAGGAGGAGATGACATGATACGGATCCTTGTTGCTGACGATCACTCGGTGGTCCGGGAAGGCATCAAACAGATACTCGCCGGCCTCGATGACATGACCGTCGAGGATGAGGCGGAAAGCGGGCAGGAGGTGCTGCTCAAGATGACGGCAAAAGACTTCGACCTCGTCCTCCTCGATATCTCCATGCCGGGGAAAAGCGGACTCGAGGTCCTTGAAGAGATCAAGGTCATGAAACCCAGGGTGCCTGTCCTCATCCTGAGCATGCATCCTGAGGAGCAGTACGCCGTCCGGATGCTCCGCGCCGGTGCCTCCGGTTATCTGACGAAGGCAAGCGCCCCCCAGGAGTTGATAAGCGCGATCCGCAAGGTCTCCCGCGGCGGCAAGTACGTCACCGTTTCCCTTGCTGAAAAGCTCGCCTTCGAACTCGACGCGGGCGCGGAAAAACCCCGCCACGAAAGGCTCTCCAACCGTGAATACCAGGTCATGCTCATGCTTGCCTCCGGACTGTCCGTAAGCGAGGTGGCCGAAGAGCTGTGCCTCAGCGCGAAGACCATCAGCACCTACCGGACAAGGATACTCGACAAGATGGACATGAAGAAGAACGCGGAACTGACCCTCTACGCGGTAAAGAACAATCTTATCATCTAGCGGCGCCGTCCAGGCACCATCACGGCCAACCCCTTCGTCGGGCTTCGTCCTATGCGACTACCCACCGCATAACCCGACCCTGTAAGCCTGACACCGTCACGGCATTCCTTCAGCTGACCGACACAAAAAACAGACCGCGACCGATACCCCCCCGCCCACCGGCCATGCAATAATAGACTACCGCCATTCGTGGAAAGGCTCACGCGACGGGACAGGTGGACGAAGATGAACGAAAAGAGAACCATCAAGAGCGGCCGCAACGGGCGCAGTACCATCTCGCGAATACTGGATCTTTCACGATCGGAGGGCCGCGATCTCCTTATGGAACACGAAAGCAAGGCGATCCTCGAGAGCGCCGGTATAAGGACAACGGGCGCGACCGTCGTCGCCTCCGGGGAAGAGGCCGTCGAGGCGGCGCGGAACCTCACCTATCCCGTCGTCCTCAAGATCGTCTCTCCCGAGGTGGTCCACAAGACCGACGCGGGAGGCGTGAAGCTGAACCTCGGGAATGATGATGACGTCAGGCAAGCGCACCGCGATATCCTCTCGTCATTCAGCGGCAAGAGCATCACGGGGGTGTCGGTGCAAAGGATGGCTCCGCCGGGAGTGGAGGCGATCGTCGGATTCACACGCGACGACAGTTTCGGGCCGGTCCTCATGTTCGGACTGGGCGGTGTCTTTGCCGAGGTCCTGAAAGATGTGACATTCAGGGTCCTGCCGATAACCGCGGACTCCGCCCGGGAGATGATGAAGGAGATAAAGGGCTTCTCCATCCTGAAAGGATACCGTGGCGTCTCCGTCGACCTTGCGGCCCTCGAGGAAATGCTCCTCGGTGTCTCCGAACTTGCCATGAAGTACCCCGAGCTCAAGGAGCTCGATATGAACCCCGTTCTTCTCTATCCCACCGGTTGCGTCGCGGCGGACGCCCGTATATTCATCGATCATTCCCCCCGGATCTCTCCCGAGGCGCCTCCCGGGGCAAAGGACGACCTTCACGGGCTCTTCTATCCCGAAAGCATTGCCGTACTGGGAGCTACCGATTCCGGGGGCAAACTGGGGTACAACGTGATGCGCAACCTCCTTTCCCACCAGTTCGCGGGAAAGCTCTACCCCATAAATCCCCGCAAGGCATCGGTGCTGGGGATCAGGGCCTATCCGTCCATCCTCGACGTTAAGGACCCGGTGGATACGGTGATCATCATCGTCCCGGCCGGTGCGGCCCCGCAAGCCATCGAAGACTGCTGTGCGAAGGGCGTCAGGCATCTCGTGGTGGAAACGGCAGGCTTCGCGGAAACGGGTGAAGCCGGCAGAAAGACACAGGCCCGCATCAAGGAACTTGTCGTGAAAAAAGGATGCCGGTTGCTCGGCCCCAACTGCTCAGGCATCATCAACACCCATCACAACATGGTCCAATCGATAGGGCTCGTCGGTGAGCTCAAAAGGGGGAATGTGGGGCTCATCGCCCAGGCAGGAGTGTACGCGGCGGGGATGCTCACGGGACTGCACAATATAATGGACTTCGGGATGATCGCCACCATCGGGAACAAGATGGATATCAGCGAGGCCGATATCCTTGAATTCATGGGGGAGGACCCAAACATACGTGTGGTGGGGATGTACATGGAGGACGTGACGAGCGGCCGGCGCCTTACCGAGGTGGCGGGACGGGTCTCCCCGAAGAAACCCGTCATCGCCCTCAAAACAGGGCGTACGGAGGCGGGAAAGAAGGCCGTCTCGTCACACACCGCCTCCATGGCCGGCAACGATGAGATAAACTCCGCGGCATTCCGGCAAAGCGGCATCATACGGGCCCGGGACAACGAACACCTCTTCTCTCTCATGCGGGCCTTCTCCAAACAACCTTTGCCGAAGGGGCCCGGCGTCTTCGTCGTGACATACACGGGGTCCCTTGGTGTCGCGGCCACGGATATGCTCTACACCCGGGGCCTCAAGCTTGCGGACCTGGATACCCGATCGAAGGACAGACTGGCACCCTATCTCGACGATTACCTCAACGTCCAGAACCCCCTGGACTGCTCCTTCAGCATGGATGCCTCACAAGCGCGCGAGCTCATCAGGATCGGGGTCGAAAGCCCGGACGTTCATGCGGTGATCGTCATCGTTCAGGGCGAAATACTGGGATCCTATGTGGAAGCCCTGGCTTCCATCGACTACAGGGGAAAACCGGTCCTGTGCTGCGTGGCGTGCAAGGAGTTCATGATGGACCATGTCATTGAAATGGAACAGAAAGGCATTCCCGTATACTCCACTCCCGAGATGGCCGTCGAGGTCCTGGCGGAGATGTACCGTCACGGCCGCAGGCGCGCCGCGGCGCGCCTTGCCGACCTCAACGGCTTCCTGGCGGCCCGTTCCTTCGAGATAGCCGGCCGGAAGGTTCACCTCAGGCTACTCACACAGGACGATATCGACCTCTGGACCGACTTCGTCAAAAGCTGCTCTCCCCGGTCTCTGTGGATGCGCTTCCTCTCACCTTTTGCTCCTACACCCGAGGCCGCCCGCCGTTACTGCGTCCTCGACCCCGAGGAGGAGGTCGCCGTGGTTGCCGAAACCGTCGAGGGGGACAGCCGGAAACTCGTGGCCATAGCCCGCCTTATCAAGTGCGGCACGACCGGCCAGGCCGAATACGCCGTCATCGTCACCGATTCATGGCAAAAGAAAACGCTGGGCCGTCTGCTCCTCGAGGCCTGCCTCGACCTTTCAAGATACCTCGGCGTCCGCGTCGTCAACGCCGAGATAGTGCAGGAAAACTTCCCCATGAACAAGGTCCTCAACCACTGCAACTTCACAATGCACGCCAAGGAACGCAACATGCTCCTCATGTCGAGAAGCCTGGAATAAAGGACCGTTAGAACCGTTAGAACTGTTGGCACCGTTAGAGCCGTTAGAACGATCTGAATCGTCGGGACGTTGAAGAGAGTCTCTTTGGCGGATTACTCAGGACTACGCCGCACACCCTCGTGCTTCCCATCCTTCCAACGGTTCCAACGGTTCTAACGGTTCTAACCGTCTTCTTTCTTTACTTTTCTTCCGAGTTTTAGTATAGAATAGTGAGTTGAGGGAGATGTGGGTTGGAGAGATTTATCCCCCTCAACTCTGGCAGACGCCGATCGCAATACGGGTACGATCGACAGAAGTTCCTTTGAAAAACACCTGAGATTTTCAGGAGAAGGACCCGGCCGATGACGTGACGTCCGGCCGGGTCCTTCTTTATTGCCTTACTTTATCTTCTTTCTTTCCGCTACCAGGTCATCGACCACATGAGGCTCGGCCAGCGTTGAGGTGTCGCCGAAGTCCTCGAACTTCTCGGCCGCGACCTGCCTGAGCACGCGACGCATGATCTTGCCGGACCGTGTCTTGGGAAGCCCGTCCGCCCACTGGATGAGGTCAGGCGTGGCGATGGGGCCGATCTCTTTGCGCACCAGCGCGACAAGATCCTTCTTCAGGGCCTCGTCTTTCTCGACGCCCGTGTTCAGGGTCACGTACGCGTAGATACCCTGACCTTTGATGTCATGCGGGAAGCCCACGACCGCTGATTCCGCGACCTTCGGGTGGGACGTCAGCGCCGCCTCAATCTCTGCGGTACCCAGCCTGTGGCCGGACACGTTGATAACATCGTCGATCCTTCCGGTGATCTTGTAGTCGCCGTCGGCATCCCTCTCCGCGCCGTCGCCGGAGAAGTAGAGGCCGGGGAACTGGGAGAAGTAATTCTCCTTAAAGAGTTTGGGATTGCCCCACACACCCCTCATCATGCCGGGCCATGCGGTCTTCATGCAGAGCGCGCCCTTGCCCGGGCCCACGACCTCTTTGCCGTCCTCGTCCATGATGGCCGGGATAACACCGAAGAAAGGCCTCATGCACTTTGCCGGCTTGATATCGACCGCGCCGGGGAGAGGAAGGATCATGTGTCCGCCGTTCTCCGTCTGCCACCAGGTATCGACGATCGTGCACCGTGAGCCGCCGACCTTGTTGTAGAACCACCACCAGGCTTCAGGGTTCAGGGGCTCTCCCACGGAACCGAGAACGCGCAGGGAGGAGAGGTCATGTTTCTCGACCCACTCGTCGCCTTCCTTGGCAACGGCGCGGATGGCCGTCGGGGCGGTATAGAAGTTGTTGACGTTGTATTTTTCGACCACCTGCCAGAACCGGTCGAAACCGGGATAGCTGGGGACGCCTTCGAAGAGGATGCTTGTGTGCCCGTTGGTAAGCGGCCCGTAGGCGACGTAGCTGTGCCCCGTCACCCAGCCGATATCGGCCGTGCACCAGTAGACATCTTCCTCGCGAACGTCGAAGGCAAGCTGCTGCGTCATCGACGCGTACAGGAGGTAACCCGCGGTCGAGTGCTGGACACCCTTGGGCGTTCCCGTGGACCCTGACGTGTAGAGGATGAACAGCGGGTCCTCGGCATCCATTTCCTCGGGTTTGCAGTAGCGGTCAGCTTTTGCCATCAGGTCATCCCACCAGACATCCCTGCCCTCTTTCATGGTGACGGGCGTGCCGGTACGCTTCACGACGATCTCCGTCTTGATGGACGGGCACTGCTCGGCTGCCTTGTCCGCGTTGTCCTTCTGCGGGACCGCCTTGGCACCGCGGTAGGTACCGTCGCAGGTGATGAGCACTGTGGATTTGCAGTCGTTGATCCTGTCTCTCAAGGCCTCCGCCGAGAAACCGCCGAAGACGATGGCGTGCACCACGCCTATCCTGGCGCAGGCAAGCATGGAGATGACGAGTTCGGGGATCATGGGGAGATAGATCGAAGCGACATCACCCTTTTTGAGGCCGAGGCCCTTCAGGACGTTGGCGAACCTGTTCACTTCCCGGTACAGGTCCCAGTAGGTGAAGACCTTCCAGTCATTGGGGTCGTTGCCTTCAAAGATGATGGCCGCTTTGTTCTTCTTCGTCTCCAGGTGCCGGTCGAGGCAGTTGTAGCTGGCGTTCAGCTTGCCGCCCTCAAACCATTTCACGTGCAGGTCGTCGCCGAAAGACCAGTCGGAGATCTTTTTCTTGTCAAAGGGTTTGAACCAGGTAAGCCGTTTTTCGGCCTCTTTCGCCCAGAAGGCGTCAGGGTTTTCGATGGACTCCTTGTAGAGCTTTTCGTACTCTTCCCTGCTCTTGATGTACGATTTTTCCCTTACCCTGTCAGGAACAGGAAATACTTTGTCGTAGAAATCGGTTTCGTTAGCGTTTGCCATTCTTCTTCTCCTTGTCCTTCAGATTTACCGATGCGGCACTCACAGCCGCATTCTCTCATCAGTTACCAATCCCACAGTATCAGGTTAGAATAAATCCTGAGTCTTTGGTATCGGGATGGGGATGAATTAGATGTGGGTGAAACGCCTACAAGCCATAATAGCATGACTGACGTCCCGGCTGAGGCTGGACCGGCAGCGGCACGGCCAAAGAGGAAGATGAAGGTTCCCCGGCGCTATTTCACTACAAAATCCATTATCTCTCTCAACATCGCATCGCTCGCGAACATGGGCCAATCATTGTGCCCGGCACCCTTTATGGTCCACATCCGCTTCCTTCCGGGAATCGAAGCATAGAGGGCCTCAGCGTGCCCCACGGGGATGATGTCATCGCGCTCGGCACCGATGATCGCCGTCTTACCGCCAAAGGTCGCCAGGTTCGCCACGCTGTCGTAACGGTCCTTCAGAACAAGCCGGGCAATGAAAGCGGGCGCGTGCGAAGCCGCCACGGACAGGAGGCTGTCCCAGGGCGTGAAAAGAACGATCCCTTCCACGGGTACCGGCGACCTGCCGGCCACCGCGGCCACAACACCGCAGCCGAGTGATTCTCCCAGCAGATAGATGGGCGCGCCGTACTCCGCGAAGGCAGCCTCGACGGTCCGGCGGGCATCCTTCACGAATTGATCCTCTCCCCGGCTCCCTGGCCGCCCCCCGTAACCCGGATACTCGGCGAGGATGACGCGATAGTTGAGAGGAACGAGCGTCTTCGCGTAGAACCCTCGGTCGGCAGCCTTGCCCGCGTTGCCGTGGAAGACGATGACCGTGCCTGCCGGGGTGTCCGTTTCCGGTGCGCTGACAAGTCCCCGGTAATCATTCTCCGACACCATCCAGAACGCCAGGCCCCGCTGCGTCAGGGATCCGGCGGAGGGCCGGACGTGATCGGGAAAGTACAGGAAATGGTCCTGCAGCACATCACACCCCGCAACCGCCATTGCCATGAGAAGCATCACTGCCAGCGCCGCTGTCTTCCTTGTTCCCTTCATCCGTGCCTGCACCACCCTGCCCTGCAGACTATTATAAAGGAAGATAACCCGCAGGGGAATACCCCCGGGCCAAACCTGTCATCCCCGGCCGTTACGTGTATTTTTTCTTGCATGCCTGTGGAAATACGGAGAGAATTAGGAGTTCACGACAACCGGACGAGAGCCTGATACGCGCCTTAAGCGTATCGACGGCACACCAATAAAGGAGGAGTCTCCATGAAGACCGTATCCGGAACGATTCTTGCCCTCCAGGTTCTGGGATGCCTGATGAGCTTCGCTGTCGTCACCCTTGGGGCCGGCGGCGACGCGAAAGAGGGAGTGCTCGAGGAACTCCGCCGGGAAACTGCCCCTGCCCTCAAGCAGACGGGACGGTCTGCGCAGATCTTCCATCTCGATCCTTCAAGAGCCGCCCTTGTCATCATCGACATGCAGAACTTCTCCTGCGCGCCCTCCGGGGAAGCACCCATGTCCGGCATCGCCTCCACCGTAGCGCGTACCAACAACCTCGCGGATCACTGCCGGTCCCTGGGGGTTCCCGTGATATGGGTGCGGCAGAACATCACCTGCGGGCCGGAAGGCGACACCGGAGGCCTCTATGGGGCATTCCACAACAAAGACCACGTGAAGGCCATATGCAACAAGGGAAAGGGCACGGAGATATTTCGGGACATGCACGTCGATCCCGTCAGGGACCACATCGTGTTCAAGAACCGTTACAGCGCATTCCTGTCCAACCCGCCGGAGCTCAGGCAGAAACTGGACAGTCTGCACAGGACCCAGCTCATCATAACAGGCGTCGCGGCAAATGTCTGCGTCGAGTCCACCGCGAGGGACGCCATGCAGCTTGACTACGAAGTGACGGTCGTCGCCGACGCCACAGCCTCACCCGACACAGCCCTCCTCAGGAACGCGCTGAAGAATATCACACTCTTCTTCGGAGACGTCCGCTCGACGGATGAGGTCGTGGAGGAGCTCAAGAGGAACGGGGGCGGAGATGGCCGATAAGCAAAAGGAAAGGCTGGAAGAGATCCTCTCCCGGCAGGTACGGAAAATGGCAGATTGGTCGTGCCTCTCCGGGAGAGCCGGGTCCCTGCGCTACATCGGAGCCGTGGAATGACGGTCGCCGGCCTTGTGTTGGTCCCGCCGATCGTAGTACTCTATAGGCCGGTTCCTACATTATCCGGGAGGAAATGACCATGAGTGCCGCCGTTAGATCCATCTTTGCCCTTCAGCTGATCGTCCTGTCCCTGGCGCTGTGCCTTCCAGCCTTTGCCGATACGCCCGCCCCTCCCCGCGATTACGCGAAGGAGACAGAGGACGGACAGTACATCTTCGTGATGCTCGCTCCACCGGAGAGATGGGTGAGCAAAGACCCGGAGCTGAGAAAAACTTACACGACATCGGGGCTTTACAGGAACGATGGTTCCGCTACCCCCCTGTGGACCGTCCACTGGTATTCCTTCTCCGTCTACCCCAGTTCGGACGGCCGCCACATCGTCCGCATGGGGCCCTGGGCATCATCTGTCGAGCAGTTGGCGCTCGCCTTCTACGAGAACGGAAAGGAGCTGAAAAGCTACCTCATCAGGGACCTTATCAAGAACCAGTTGAAGCTAAAGCACACCGTGAGCCATTTCTTCTGGCAGAAGGAATTGAAGTACAACGACAAAGAGGGCACGATACTCATCAAGACCCACGACGACCAGGCCTATCTCTTCTCCGTGAAGACGGGGGAAATACAGTAAAGAAGGTTCAAGGGTTCAAGAGTTCAAGAGTAAAAAGAAAAAAACACCGGATGCCTTCGACCGTTGTGCGAATTGTCTTGAGACAGGGAGCCTGCACGTGACACGGTGCAGGTTCCCTGTCTCAAGGGTCTTACCTTTGAACCCTTGAACTTTTGAACTCTTGAACGGTCTTTTCGGGCTTTTCGCTAGAAAAGACCCTTTACTTTTCCCGTCTCCACGTCGACGTCGATCCTGCGGAAGGCCGGGTCGGAGCTGGTGCCGGGCATGAGGCTTATGGCCCCGGTGACGGGGCAGAGGAACCGCGCCCCGGTGAAGACAAGGATATCCCGGACGGGAAGCCTCCAGCCTTTCGGGACACCCTTGAGCTCCGGTTTGTGGGAGAGGCTGAGGTGGCTCTTGACCATCACGGTGTAATAGTCGCTCTTCCCCGGATCCGTCTCCAGGCGCCGCGCCTTCTCCTCCGCCTCGGGGATCCACAGAACGCCGTCGGCACCGTAGATGTTCTTCGCTATCACGTCGACCCTTTGCATAAGAGGCATCTCAAGGGGATAAAGATATCCGAACTCGACCTTTTCATCGCAGGCGTCGATAACGGCGTCGGCAAGCTCCAGAGCCCCCTCTCCGCCCTTCAGCCACTGCTCCGATACGGCAACGCGAGCGCCCTCGGCCTCCGCGTGCCTTCTCACCAGCGCGATCTCGTCATCCGTGTCCGTCGTAAACCTGTTTATACACACCACGGGCTTGATCCCGGACATCTTGACTATCCGCACATGGTGAAGGAGGTTCGGGATACCTTTCTCCAGCAGCCCCAGGTCTTCCCGGGTGTATTCCTGCGGCAGCGGGATGCCCGGCGCCACACGCGGCCCTCCGCCATGCATCTTGAGGGCCCGTATGGTCGCGGTGATCACCGAGACACTGGGTTTGAGACCGCTCAGTCTGCACTTCACGTTCCAGAACTTCTCAAAACCGATGTCCGCGCCAAAACCACTCTCGGTGACGTGGTAGTCGAAAAGCTTAAGACCCAAAAGGTCGGCGATGATCGACGATTGCCCGATGGCTATGTTCCCGAAGGGTCCGGCATGTACCATGATGGGTTGGCCTTCCACGGTCTGCAGGAGGGTGGGGTTGATGGTGTCCTTCATGATGGCGCACATCGCCCCTGCCACCTCGAGGTCCTCGGTGGTGACAGGCTCACCATTCTTGCGGTAGGCGACGGTGATCTCGCCGATACGTTTGCGCAGGTCCTTGAGGTCCCGCACGATAGACAGGATGGCCATGAGTTCGGAGCTGACCCCGATATCGAAATGGGATTGCATCGTGAAGCCATCCATCCTTCCACCCATCCCGACGACAATGTTGCGGAGCGCCTGGGCGCAGAAGTCTATGACCCATCCCATCTGGATATTGGTGGGGTCCACGTCGAGACGCTTAAGACCTCTCTTCGCCAGCTCGCTGTCACCGTAGTTGCGTTCGTGCTGCATCCGCGCGGTGAGGGCGACCATGGCGATGTTATGGGCGTTCATGATGCGGTCTATGTCACCGGTCAGACCCAGGGAGAACTCCGTCAGCGGCACGACCTGAGCGTTTCCTCCGCCTCCCGCGCTCCCCTTGACGTTCATCGTCGGACCTGTCGAGGGCTGTCGAATGGCCCCTCCCACATTTCGGCCCCTCTTTCCCAGCCCCTCGAGAAGACCGACCGTTGTTGTCGTCTTGCCTTCACCGAGGGGAGTGGGGGTTATGGCCGTGACGTCTATGTACTTTCCGTTCGCCCTCTCCCCCATGCGCTGCATGATCGCGGCATAATTCAGTCGTCCCACCTTGCCGTACGGTATGACCTCGCCATCACCGAGACCCATCTCATCGCTGAGTTGCTGGATACTCTTCATCCTCTCCTCGGCGGCCTCGGATATCTGCCAGTCCGCCATCTTTGTCGCGTCATAGGGCATACGTGGGCTCCTTTTTCGTGAGAAAGGTTTGAACTTCACCTGAAAGCATTGATAAATATACAGGTTTCTGTCCCATTTCTCAAGTCCGGTGGCTCGATGCCCCATCTTTAGCGTTGAATATGTTCGCCGCTTCTGGTAGTTTTTCAACGATACCGCCGGGGCAGGCACCGGAAGAGATGCCCGGCGAAGCAACGAGGTGGCTATGGATCTGACGACATCGGGAGAATTGAGCGGTATCTTGAACGTCCTGTCCTTTATGGCGGAGGCGGAATCGGCGCTCGCGGAGCTTTATCATGTCTGCGGTGAGGCCTGGCAGGATACGCGAGCTTTCTGGTCCGGCATTGAGGAGGAAGAGAATAGACACGCGCGCAATATCGAGAGAATGAAGGACATCATCACCCAAAAACCGGAGCGCTTCGAGAGGGGCCGCCCCTTCAACATTGTGGCCGTCCAAACCTTCGTCAAGGGTATCAGAGGCAATACGGAGAAGGTAAGGACGGGCGCCCTCCAGAGGAGAAACGCCCTCTTTCTGGCCCGGGACCTGGAACAATCGATCATGGAACAACGTTATGGCGAGATCGTCAAGACCGGTGACACCGAATATCTCGGTCTCATGAAGGAGATAATCTCCGATACCGTTACACACAAGGCCAGGATAGACGCGGAGATCAAGAACCTGAACTGATCTGTTTCCCCGGGGTCGCTCTTTCTTCATAGACCGATGCCAGTTTGAGATAGCGCTCCCCTTCTTCCTTCTTGCCTCTTTTCATGGCACCGACCCCGTAAATGCGGCATTTTGCTCGGAGCTCCTCGATCGCCTTCCGGGTCTGTCCGTGAGACAGGGCGCCGCTATCGAGGACCTTCACGATGCTCGCTATCCTGAATCGGTCCATACCGTCATAGGCCCGTGAAAGCTGATCGGGATGGCCTCCCCGCTTGATGATGAGCTGCCTTTCGATGAAGGTCACAGGGAACCGTGCGGTGATACGGAGCCACATGTCGTAGTCCTCGCAAACGGGCAGGGACTCATCGAAAGCACCCACGGCATCGAAAACACCCCGGTGGATGACCGCCGACGACGCGCTGATGATGCACAGGGGCAGGCAGTGTTCGAAGATCTCCCCCGAGAACTTGCGGTGCCGCAGTCTCTGGTTGAGCCTTTCCCCGTTGCGTATCCATATCTCGTCCGTGTAGGTGAGCGGCGTGCCCGTTTGCTCCATTTCGTCCATCTGGATGGAAAGCTTCTTCTTCTTCCAGAGATCGTCGACATCGAGAAAGGCAATGTAGTCGCCGCGGGCAATTGCGAGCCCCGCGTTCCTGGCGCTCGAGATCCCGCCGTTCTCTTTCCAGGCGTACCTCACCGGGAGTCCGGCGACCTCGTCCCGTGACCCGTCCGTGGATCCGTCGTCGACCACGATGATCTCCTTGTCCCGGTAATCCTGGGCCAGGACCGATGCGAGGGCTTCTTTAAGGAAGTGACGGCGGTTGAAGGTTGTGATGATGACGGAAACCCTGGGCATTGGCCTCCTCGTCCGTTCAGCGTTCCATTATTGGCTGAGACCGCACGTGAGGTCAGGCCTGACGGGCCTTATCCATCCGGACCTTGAGAGAGATGTGCCTCGGGCCACTGGCAAGGTCGACGCGCCAGACAGGCATGACCATGGTGCTCTGATAATTGCGCTCGAAACCGTTTTCCGAAAGGGAGACGACCTCAACGGGAAAGGTCCAGAGTTCCGCGGCCTCCCCAAGTTCCAGGAAGACCTCGATGTCCTGGTAGGGGTCATGGAACCTCAGGTTCGCGGCCGGCCCGAGGATATCCTGGAGCGTCAGCGGATATCTGCCCCTCTCTGTCTCCAGGTAACGGTCCCCTCCGCTTCCCAGAAAGGCGAAGTTGAACTCCACCCCGAAGAGGAAGGGGACATTCACATCCCCCGCAAGATCATAGTCAACGGTGAATTCCGCGGTCCCTTCCCCGACGGAGACCCTCTTCCCGATGGAAAGGGGCAGGACACCATCGGCCACCCGGAAATTCCCGTCCCGCCGCAGCAGGAGCTCCACTGTTCTCTTCCCCTTCTCCATTGCCGCGGTGTAGGGCTCCATAACGAAATCGCCGGGCTCGACGCATTCACACCGGTAAAACGCCTCCAGCGTGGCGTCCGTTCCCAGAACGTGGTCCACGAGGGAGGCCCTGCGGTGCCAATCGTAGTGGAGAAAGCGCTCAAGCCCCTCCTCTTTTGCCATCACCATGTCGTGGATCGTCTTTGTTCCGTCAGCGGAGGACTGGCTGACAGCCTCCCTGATCTTTTCATGGTACCCTTCGTACCGCCTCTTGAGCGTGGCCATGATATTGACGGACGAAGGCTTGTAGTCGAGACCGTACAGCACCCCTCCTTCTCTCAGGCGAAAGGATGCCTCCATCTCGTTGTTCCTGATCACGGCCTCGTCGTGACCGTCGAGATTGATGTCCTCGATATATCCTTTGACGAAGGGTTTCTTTGGATCGAGCAGCTTCGCCGCCTCGATGAGATGACGCCAGACCGACCCCCTCAGGTGCGGCAGGTACAGGCCGCCGAAGACCCCGTGCCAGTAGCTGTCGTTGGCCTGTGCCATGTAGACGTGCCTTTTCGCCTCGGGGTTCATCTTCGCCGCTTTTGAAAGGCGCATCATCCTCTTGTGCATGTCGTTGCTCTCGCTGTACTTCACGAGAAAATGCCTGTAATAGCCGCCTCTCAGAAAATCACGGTATTCAAGGTCCTCCGCGTGGAGGAGCTCGGAGTATTCCCTCGCCCGCGGAGCGGGAAGGCACCACTCCTCCATCTCCCTGTAAGATTCGCAGGGAAGGTATATCCGGCCCCTGGGCGGCACCGCGGCCATATAGTCACTGAACGTCACCGTCTGCAGCCAGTCGGCGTTATCGCTGAGGTACCGGAAGAACGATTCGAGCCAGTGCTCCCTGTCATAGACGTAGTCGAACGTGCCCGGCCAGAGCCCGAACTTTTCCCCATCGTCGGCGAACACGGCAACGTCGGCGCCGGCAGCCGCCATGTCCCGGAAACTCTCATTCACTGTCTCGATGCTCTTGAAAGGAATGACGTACCTCAGCAGCTCGGAACCGGGGAAGATGGAAAGCTTCTCGCCGCCAGCCTCGGTGATGAAGTAACCGTGGAGTTCCTCATCCCTCAGACCAACGGATTTGAAATGATTGTCGTCAATGACGGTGTATTCGATCCCGGCCCGCGCCATGACCTTCGGCAGCTGCGGCTCGTAGACCCGCTCCGCCAGCCACATGCCGCGGGGGCGCACACCGAAGGTCTCTTCCATCAGGTCGAGGTGGAGCCGTATCTGCGCGCGGGCGTCGTCCTCGGGAAGAAGCGCGAGGATGGGCTCGTACATTCCCCCCGAAAGGACCTCGAGCTGGCCCCTGTCGCAGAGGGACTTAAGGAGAGTTATGTATCCGGGCTTGTTCTCTTTCAGCCATTCAAAAAGGAAGCCCGTGAAATGGATGTTGACCTTGATCTCCGGGAAGTCCTTCAGGACAGAAAAAAAAGGCATATACGAACGCGTATAGGCCTCTTCCAGAATGTGGTCCATATTGCCGACTGGTTGATGATTGTGTATGCAGATGATGAGGTTCATAGCCATACAGATACCAGTCTATGTATCAAAAATGGCGGGGTCGACGAGAATTGAACTCGCGGCCTCCGGCGTGACAGGCCGGCGTTATAACCAGGCTTAACTACGACCCCGCGTAAATGGTAGGCGGAACAGGTTTTGAACCTGCGACCCTCGGCTTGTAAGGCCGATGCTCTCCCGCTGAGCTATCCGCCCAACAGGGGTGAATATAACAGGTTCACCGTGAAATGTCAACCTCTCACGCACTCTCGGCCTCTTCTTCGTAGATGAGGATGGGCCTTTCGTGGTTGACGATCACCTCTTCGCTGATGACACACTCTTTGACATTGGACAGCGAGGGTATCTCGTACATGACGTCGAGCATCACCTTCTCCATGATCGACCGCAAACCACGGGCCCCGGTCTTCTTCTTCATGGCCTCCCTGGCGATGCCGCGGAGCGACCCTTCAGTGAAGGTAAGCTTGACGTTCTCGAGGTCGAAAAGCTTCTTGTACTGCTTAACAATGGCGTTCCTCGGCCTCTTCAGGATCTCCACCAGGTTCTCCTCGGAGAGTTCCTCGAGGGTTGCCGTGATGGGCAGACGGCCGATGAACTCGGGTATGAGCCCGTATTTGAGAAGGTCTTCGGGCTGGATGTCCCGGATGAGCTCGGAATACATCTTGTCCCTTCCGCCTTCCACGTCGACACCGAATCCGATGCTCTTCTTCCCTATCCTGCTTGCTATGAGGCCCTCGATGCTGTGGAACGCGCCCCCGCAGATGAAAAGTATGTTCGATGTATCGACCTTTATGTAGTCCTGCTGGGGATGCTTCCTGCCGCCTTTGGGCGGCACGTTCGCGACGGTGCCCTCGATTATCTTGAGGAGGGCCTGCTGGACCCCTTCCCCGGAAACGTCACGGGTTATCGATGGACTGTCCGTCTTGCGTGAGATCTTGTCGATCTCGTCGATGTACACTATGCCCCGCTCCGCCCGTTCAACGTTGTAGTCGGCCGACTGAAGCAGGTACAGGATGATGTTCTCCACGTCCTCGCCGACGTACCCCGCCTCGGTGAGCGTGGTCGCATCCGCGATGGTGAAGGGCACATGGAGTATCTTGGCCAGCGTCTGCGCGAGGAGCGTCTTCCCCGAGCCCGTGGGACCGATGAGCAGGATATTGCTCTTCTGGATCTCCACATCGTCGAACTGCGTCTTTGATTCTATCCTCTTGTAGTGGTTGTAGACCGCGACGGAAAGCACCTTCTTCGCGTGGTCCTGCCCGATGACGAAATCATCGAGGAGCTTGTTTATCTCGTGGGGCTTCGGGATCGCCGTCTTAATATAGTCGAAACGTTCCTTCTTGGCCTCTTCCTGTATTATCTCGTTGCACAGTTCGATACATTCGTCGCAAATGTAAACCATCGGTCCGGCTATCAGCTTCTTGACCTCGTCCTGGCTCTTTCCGCAGAAAGAGCAGTTGAGCTTGATGGTCCTGCCGTTTGTCTTTTTGATCATGTTCTACAACCTCTTCTCAAGGATCTGATCTACTATACCATACTCTATGGCTTGCTGTGCGTCCATGAAATAATCGCGTTCCGTGTCCTTCGCGACCTTCTCTAGAGGCTGACCGGTATGTCTCACGAGTATGGTGTTGATCGATTCCCGCATTCTCAGTATCTCTTTTGCCTGGATGTCGATATCGCTCGCCTGCCCCTGCGCTCCGCCAAGCGGCTGATGGATGAGGATCCGCGAGTGAGGCAGCGCGAAACGCTTGCCTTTCTCTCCCCCGGCAAGGAGCACCGCTCCCATGCTTGCGGCCTGCCCGATGCAGGTGGTCACGACAGGCGCCTTTATATACTGCATCGTGTCATAGATGGCAAGCCCGCTGGTGATGATGCCCCCCGGGCTGTTGATGTAAAGATATATGTCCTTTGACGGGTCTTCGGATTCGAGGAACAGGAGCTGGGCGATGATGATGTTCGCCACCATATCGTCGATCCCTGTGCCCAGGAAGACAATGCGCTCCTTGAGAAGCCGCGAGTATATGTCATACGCCCGCTCGCCCCTTCCGTCCTTCTCGATGACTATCGGTACAAGACTCATTCTTTCTCCTTCGGCACATCCTTTACCACTGCATTGGCAAGCACGAAGTCTATGGCTTTCTCTTCAACGATGTTGTCCCTGAGCCCTGCCACGAGACCGTACTGCTCATAAATGCCCTTGACCTCATTGTATGTCTTGTTGGCATCTTCTGCAATCGTTTTCAGACGTTCTTCCACATCCCTGTCGTCCGCCTTGATGCCTTCCTTCTCCGCGATCCGGGCGAGGACGATCTCGGCCTTGATCCGTTCCTCGGCCCGTTTTCCGAAATCGGCATGCATCCTTTCGGACATGGACTGCAGTTCCTCGGCAGACAATTTGTCTGTCTGGTAGCGTGATTGGGCTTCCTCTATCATTCCGTGCACGCGTTTCTCCAGGAACCTTTTCGGAACGGGGATCTCCCTGTCCTTGAGAAGCGTGTCCAGCGCCTTCCGGGTTAGCTCGCTCTTGCGGAAGCCTTCCTTCTCCTTCACCAGCTCTTCCCTCACGCCCTTGCGCATCACCTCGAGGTTCTCAAAGCTCATGTCTTTGGCGAACTCGTCGTTGACCTCAGGGAGCACCTTCTGCTTGATCTCCTTCATGGTGACCTTGAAAAGGATCTTCTTCGACGCGATGTCCTTGTCGGGATAATCGTCAGGAAAGGTCACCTCCACGTCCCTCTCCTCGTTCTCCTTCATACCGATGACGGCATCTTCGAACTCGGGCATGAGCATCGCGTTCCCGAGCTCAAGGGGATAACCGTCAGCCGCGATCTGCTTCAACGCCTCTCCGTCACGGTATCCCTGGTACTTGATGATAACGAAGTCGCCCTTCTGCGCCGTCGCTTCGCCTTCCTTCGCCTCGAAGCTGGCATGGAACTGACGCATGCTCTCGATGCGATGCTCCACGTCCTCATCGGATATGCTGATGGGCTCCGCCTCGATCTTAACGCCCTTGTATTCGGGCAGTTCGATCTCGGGAAGAACCTCGCATTCAAGTGTGTAGCCCGGCTCGTCGCCTTCCAGAAAATCGGCCACTGGCTCCGTGACAGGCTCCACATTCGCCTCTTTCAGCGCGTCGAACATGGTATTCTGAAGCATCCTCTTCCGTGTCTCTTCCTCGATATATTCCTTGTAGTACTGGGTGATGATGGCTCTCGGGACCTTTCCCTGCCTGAACCCTTTGATCTTCGCACTTCTTCTTATCTCATCATAAATGGATTCCCTTATCCCGGAAACGGTCTCCCGGGGAAGAAGAACTTCAACTTTCTTTCTCACGCTGTCGAGCGCTTCAACCTGAACCTTCATAATACCTCCGACATGAAAAAGGGACTTTAAAGTCCCTTGAAAACTGCCTTATTATAAACCTAATTCTGCGAAATTAGCAATAGAAAGGAGCCGTTAAAGCCGTTAGAACCGTTAGAACGGTTTGAGCCGTTTGATCGAAAGAAGGACGATCCCTGATGTAGACGGAAGACCATCAGGGATATAGGAACCAAATCTGCCATAACCTTTAACGGCTTTAACGGTTCTAACGGTTCCAACGGTTCTAACGGTTCCAACGGTTCTAACGGTTCTAACGGTCTTTACCGCTGCGGCGCCTCCAGGATGACCTGGCAGATGAGGCGCTGGGGGTCCACCTCTTCGCGCAGTATCTGGAGCTCACCGGGGGTGGGGAGTTCCGCTTCCACGGCCATGGACGTGTCTATGGGGAAACCGGTGCTCTCCACTATCCTCTCCACTGTAACACCCGGGAAATACTCCGTGAGGTACATTTCCTTCGTCTCTTCGTGAAACTTGAGCACGCCGAGATTGGTAACAACCGCCAGGGCGCCCCCGCGCCTCAGGCCGAGCTCTTTTCGCGAGTTGCCGCCCTTGTACCAGCCGACACTGGTGAGGTAATCCAACTTCTCGACAAACCTGCGTTTCTCGTGCTGCATGAAGGTTATCACCCCCGACGCGTAGGTCGCCACGTCACAGGCGCCCCCGCTGCCGGAGAAACGGGTCTTGGGCTTGAAGTAGTCGCCGATGCAGGTGGTGTTGAGGTTTCCGTACCGGTCTATCTGGGCCGCCCCCAGGAAGGCGACGGTATGCAGCTTGCGATGGCCGACTATCGAGAAAGCCTCTATGAGCCCGGAATTGAGCGACGTGCCAGCCATCGCCCTCAGGTCAGCAACAGCCATCGGTATCTCGTCGAGAGACGGGTCGATACCTCCCGTCTCGAAGAATATGACCGCCTTCGGAGCGAAGATCCTCTTCGCAGCGGTGGCCGCCAGTATGGACACGCCTGTTCCCGCGAACACTATGTCGCCATCCTTTATGAACCGCCCTGCCGCCAGAGCCATCATTTCATTGTCGCTGTACTGGATCATGAGATAGCCTCCTTATTTCCTGTCGAGTCCCGGCGCGTATCCGATCACGGGATTGGCCTTGATCTTGAGTATCATCTCCATTCCCACCTTTGTGAGATAGTCTTCCCAGGAACCGACCCCGTAGACCCATTCCTCGAGATACTCCTTGAAGAGGGCGTCATCCTCGGCCATCTTGCGGTAAAGATTGAGGTGTCTCGGATCGTAATCGTAGAAGCCGTAGCATGCCGTAGGATGCGCACCATAGGGAACCTTGACAATGGCGTCCACAAAAAAGGGAGGCAATGAATTCTGATCGGGATCCGTCCGAATGAACGACCTCGGTACTATATCCTCGCAGGTAACGATCACCACATCAGCCGCCTTGGCCTGCTCCAGATCCGCAAAGGTCAGACCCTTCATCCGCACCGTGCCGTCGTCACCGACGAACTGCGCATGCAGTATGGTGACATCAGGCGTCAGAGCCGGCAGGAGGACCACTTCGTCCTTTTCGTCACGAAAGGGGTTCTGCATCTTCGCGTACTTTTTGCTCGCCACCTTCTCCTCCAGCCTGATATCGGCCGGGAAACCTTCATAGTTCATGAGGTCGGACCCGAGCCCGGACTTGGTCGGGATGAAGGGGATGCTCAACGCTCCCGCGAGGAATCTCAACGACATCTGGTAGTTCGAGTAGTCCTCGAACTCTATCTCCGCTCGCTGTACGGCCTTCTTGAACCTCACGCACGTCGGCGCGTAGCGCCCGTTGCCCCCGTAAGCTATCTCCAGTCTCCTGACACACCCCGCGCCTATAAGGACATCGAGCGCCTGCCCGTGGGAATGGCAGACGAGGTGGATGTCCTTCACCCTCTGGCGCACGATCTCGTACGCGACCGCCATCGGATTGCGGGTAATGGTGAACCCCCCTATGGCTAGCTGGCAACCATCCTTTACGAACCGTGAGACGGCCTCATCGAGACCCATCAACCTGTCAGCGATCTCTGGATACCTGTTCATTCGCTCTCTCCTTTACGAATATTCGGCTCAAGATCATCCTTGATTCGGTGGATCAGTATTCAGTTTTAGTTCGAATATGACACAGTGGAAAGCTCGCACGCTGATTATAGCATAGAACCACAGGATGGCAATACCAAATTATAGCCAATGATCAGGTCTTCGCCGTCGCGAAATGAGTCCGTTCCTACTGCAGGGACAAGAGGTAGGACCTTAAGTTCACCTTGGCCTTGCCGAGGCCCAGCTTGTTCCTGATATGATGGCGATGCAGCCCGATGGCGCTGCGCGTGACCTTCATGATATCGGCGATCTGCTTCGTCGTCTTCCCCTCGCGGATCAGTGTGGCCACCTGGATCTCTTTGGGCGTGAAATGATACTGCTTTGACGTTATCTTCTGCAGGAACGATGAGAACACATTCTTGATGGTCGTCTCTATGATCTCGAGATAGGTCTGCTGTTCGACGGTGAGTCCCGTCAGTTTCAGCTTTTCCACGTAGGGAAGGACAAGCTCCTTCACGTTCGACTTGATCCTGTCCTCAACAAGCTTCTTATCGTCCTCTCCGCGGGCGAGGAGGATCTTCAGGGCTTCGTTCGTTTCCTCTAATCCCTGTATTCTCATCGCCGTGTCCTTGTCGGACTTTCTCACGGCTGCTGTTCTCGGGGAGTCGCTCGGTGCTGCAGATCTCATGATGGTCACCTCTCATGATGCATTAACTGGATGAAAGCCGAGGTTCGCTACGGCTGTTCTCAAAGTCCTTATATAAATATAAGGTACGCTACTTTGTCAAGAAAATCTTATTAAAAAACCGACAATCGGGTGAATCGGGCCTGTCATGGCCATTTGAGCGTGGCCCCGTGCCCCACACTCACGCACACGGGTCGGCGCCTTGCGCCTACGGGTCTGCCCTGCGGGCAAAGGGGCACACGGGAGGATGGGTCGCCGGCGAAGGGCAGACCCGTCTGCGCGCCTCCCGCACGCGCAGACTCCCGAAGGTTTTTGTGATAAAATAATTGGTCCCTTCAAGGGTATATCCGTCATGAACATACGTGAGATAACCGCAAGGAGCGCGCTTACCAAAACAGGTATCGGGGGTTATGATTACTGTCTGAACCCGTACGTGGGCTGCGGTCACGGATGCAGGTACTGCTACGCCGCCTTCATGAAGCGGTTCACGGGGCACTCCGAACCGTGGGGCGACTTCGTCGACGTCAAGGCCAATGTGGCCGATGTCCTGCGGCGGCAGCTCAGACGAATCAGGGGAGGCACCCTTCTCATAGGGACCGTGACGGACCCCTACCAACCGCTGGAAAAGAGATACTGCCTGACGCGGGACTGCCTGACCGCCCTGGTTCCGTCGTCTCTCGAGGTCCATGTCCTGACCCGCTCCCCGCTCGTCGTCAGGGACACGGACGTTCTCAAGGAGCTCTCCCGCGTGGAGGTCGGCCTGTCGATAACAACGAACAGGGAAGACGTGAAGCGGGTCTTCGAACCGCGGGCCCCTTCCATCGCCTCCCGCGTCGAAGCCCTGAAGGCCCTGCACGATGCGGGATTGAGGACCTACGTGTTCGTGGGGCCCCTGCTTCCCATGGATCCCGCTGTCCTTGCGTCGATGATCGAGGGCGCCGCCGACGAAGTCCTCATAGACAGGCTGAACTATGCCGGCAAGGTTGCGAGCCTCCTTCGCTCCTCGGGGCTCGCTCCCCTCATGGCCATGCCCCGCGTGAGGGCCGCTGCCCGGGAACTCCATGATATACTGACGGAAAAGGGGATCCCCGTTACGGTCCTGTTCTCCTGAGGACCGTCCGCCCGCGTCACCCGGCAAGTTTCCCCCATCATCCTGTCCCGCCCACGGTGTCGACACAACAGGACGTGTCCTATTTGAGCGACAGAAGGTAGGAGCGCAGGTTGATCTTTTTCTTGTTGAGCCCAAGTTTGATCCTCATGTTGTTCCGGTGGGAATCCACGGCGCTCGTCGCCACGCCGAGGATCTGGGCTATCTCCTTCGTCGTCCTGCCTTCCCTGATAAAGGAGGCCACCTCGATCTCCCGGGGAGTCAGGTTCAGTTGCCGTATGGTGTTGAGAAAGGGTGATATGATCTCGTTGAGATTGGTCGTGACGATATCGAGGTAGGCCTTTGCCCTGGGGTCGCGCTGGCCCTTCTGCATCTTCAGAATATAGGGAAGGATCATCTCCTTGATGTTGGAAACGAACTTCCCCTCCAGCTCTTTTCTGTCCTCTTCCCGCTGATTCAGGAGAACCTTGAGGGCCGCGTTGACCTCTTCCAGCGTCTGCGACTTCGCGACAAGCTCCCTTTCCCTTTCCTTCAGGGCATTCATCATGTTCTTCTGGTCCGTGATGTCCTGGCAGCTGCCGCGATAGCCGAGAAGGTTTCCCGCCTCATCAAAATAGGGGATACCGCTCGCCTGAATATATATGGAATGTCCCTCTTTGTGGCGGGCCATGGTCTGAAAGGTGGCAAAGTGCTGCTTCCGGGAAAGGAGGTCCTTGAGGACAGTCAGCGCCCGGGTCCTTTCCTCCGGGGGGATGAAATCGAAGGGGCTTTTCCCTATCACTTCCTCTGGACTGTACCCGAGCACGTCATACACCCTCGAACTCACATAGGTGTGCACAAAATCCCCATCCGTCTCCCATATCCACTCTCTCACCGATTCCACAAGGGCCAGGTATTGCTCTTCCTTTTTCTTCCTCCTGGCAACCTCCTCCCGGATCCGGGCGGTGCGATCCGCGACCAGCTTGCCAAGATGGTCGCGGTGCATCTTCAGCTCGTCCTCCATCCTCTTGTGGTCCGTGATGTCCCTGAAGATCCCCTGGACCAGTGTCCTGCCTGCGTACTTCACCGGGGAACCCGTTATGTCGACGGGAATGATGTCCCCATTCTTCGTCAGCACGCTGGTATCGTACAGGCCCTCTATCTGTCCCGCCGCTATCCCCGCGAAGTGGTGCGCGACCCTCTCCCGCTCCTCCTTCGGGTGGATGTCGAGAGGGGTCATACCCACCAGTTCCCTCTTTGTGTAACCGAGAAGTTCCGCGGCTCGGCGGTTGACCTCCAGGAAATTCCCCTTCACATCAGCGATGATGATGGCATCGCTCGCCTGGTCCATGAGCGCCCGGTATCTCTCCCGACCACCCCTGTCGCCTTCCGCGGCGTACCGGTCCGTCGTCCCTCCGCGCGCTCCGTGCGCCTCCAACACCGTCCGGACGGAAGTCTCGAGCCGGGCATCATCGGACACAGCCATGGTACATCCGTACCAGACCGCATCCCGGCTACTGTCCGCGTTGCCCTGTCGAAAAGAACGGGTATGGAAACACAGAAGAACGGGTATGCTTCTTTCGGCGATAATGGCTTGAGCCGTCTCCGGCCCGCTCATACCGGCGCCCAGGTCGACGTTGGCAACGACGAGATCGATATCGCCACCCGAGCGGACCTTCTCCACTGCCTCTTCACCCGATGCGGCGATGACCACGGTGCAGCCGCATCCCTCGAGGGTCCGTCGGCGCGCCTCGGCGGTTTTCGCCTCGTTCTCCACGAGAAGAACGGTCCTGCTGTGACTCATCCAGCCTCCGGCGAACATACAATGTCAGGAGATCAATCCCATTATCGCAAAACGACAGGAGTAAATCAAAAGGAATCTTGCAGTTGAAAGAGCAGGCCCCTCTTCCCGCCCCAACGCTCCGGCATCCCGAAACTGGTTCCTTCGCGGTCGGGCCTCGCAACCTGAGACATGGGACCTGAGACTTGAGACTGTCTCTCAGGATTGCCTGTTCCGGTAATCCCTGTAGCCGAACCGCCTGACGATCTCAACCACGCCGCCTTTTCTCAGCACCGCTATATCGGGAAGCCCGATGCCGTTGAATGTCGTGCTCTTGACGATGCTGTAGAGGGCCATGTCGGTAAAAAGAAGCCTCGTGCCCCGCCTCAGGGGCTCGTCGAAAGAATAGTCCCCGACGACATCACCCGCCAGGCAGCTTGGGCCGGCCAGGCGGTATGTGTGCTCCTTCACCCCGGGTTCGGCGGAATCGATCACGTGAGGCCTGTAAGGCATGAGGAGCACGTCGGGCATGTGGGTTTCCGCGGAGGCATCCATGATGGCGATATCCATTTCGTTCTTTACGATATCCAGAACGGTGGAGACGAGCAACCCGGCATGATAGACGCTGGCTTCACCGGGCTCCAGGTACACCTTAACACCGTATTTCTTCTTGAAGTCATTGATGAGCCTGATAAGGCGTTCCAGGTCGTAGTCGTCCCTGGTCACGTGGTGGCCTCCACCGAAGTTCACCCATGTGAGGCCCTGCAGGTAGCGCCCGTAAAGCCGCTCGAAGGACGTGAGGACCCTTTGCAGGACATCGGAGTTCTGCTCGCACATCGCGTGAAAATGCAGGCCCGTGACCTCCCCGGCAAAGGCGGGAAAGCTCCGCTCGAACTCGTCGTGCACCACCCCCAGTCTCGAACGGGGAGCACAGGGGTTGTACATCGGCGTCTCAACCTCGGCATACCCCGGGTTCACCCGAAGACCCACATCACGCCCGAGACGCCTCGCCGCTTTTCCGTACCTGCCGAGCTGATGGAAGGAGTTGAAGATGACACAATCCGAATATTTGAGGACTGCCCGCATGTCCTTCTCGCCATAGGCCGCTCCGAAGGTGTGGACCTCTTTTCCGAATTCCTCCCGTCCCAGCCTTGCCTCGTTGGCGCCGCTGGCACATACCCCGTCGAGGTAAGGTGTCATCACCCCGAAGGTGGCAAAGGACGCATAGGCCTTCAGCGCATGGAGTATCCTGCACCCCGTCCTGTCCTTGACATATCGCAGGACACGCATGTTCTCCTCGATGAGGTTCTCGTCTATGAGGTAGGCGGGAGTGTGCGCAATGCCTTCAGCGATCCCGGGAGCGTTCTCCTTTGCCTCCCGGAAGACCTTCGAGCGCGCCTCCATGACGAGACGCGTCAGTGTCTTCAGCCCCTTTCCATCGAGGCTCCCAAGGACCTTGCGCCTGTCCCGGTCATCAAGGATATGGTACATCGCTGCTGCGCGCGCATCCTTCGTGCGGATACACTGCAGGGTCTCTTCGATGGTGAGTACGGCATCCACGTGTTCGTCACGGCTCCTGCGGCAAAGGCGTGTGCTCCATGACCTGCCAGGGAAGGCCGTATTTCCCCAAGGCTTCCATAAAGGGGTCGGGGTCGAGGTCTTCCATGTTGAACACCCCCGTGCCCTGCCAGACGCCCGTGAGCACCATCATCGCGCCGATCATGGCGGGCACGCCCGTCGTGTAGGCGATCGCCTGCGTACCTGTCTCCCCGAACGCCTCCTCGTGATCGCAGACGTTGTAAATGTAGCGGGTGATGGTGCCGGCGCCCTTCACTCCCGTCATGATGTTGCCGATGACGGTCTTCCCCGTGTACTTCGTGCCCAGCGAGGCCGGCTCGGGAAGGAGGGCCTTGAGGAACTTTATCGGGACCACCCTGTGCCCCTCGTATTCGACCTCGTCTATCCTCGTCATGCCAACGTTCCGAAGGACCTTGAGGTGGGTCAGGTAGTTCTCGGAAAAGGTCATCCAGAACCTGGCCTTCTTCAACCCCTTTATGTTCCTGGCAAGAGATTCCAGTTCCTCGTGGTACAGGAGATAACTCTCTTTTCTCCCGGCAACGGGGTAATCGAAGGTGAAATGAACACTGCCCTCTTCGATGATCGCGGGCGTCTCGATCCACTCCCCCTGTCTCCAGTGACGCACCACCTGCGTGACCTCCCGGATGTTGATCTCGGGGTTGAAGTTGGTCGCGAAGACGTGACCGTGTGTCCCCGCGTTGCAGTCGAGGATGTCAAGGTAGTGTATCTCGTCGAAAAGGTGCTTTTGCGCGTAAGCCGCAAAGACGTTCGTCACCCCGGGGTCGAAGCCGGACCCGAGAAGGGCCATGATCCCTTTCTCGCGGAACCGGTCCTGATACGCCCATTGCCAGCTGTACTCAAAATGGGCCTCGTCGAGGGGCTCATAGTTGGCGGTGTCTATGTAATGCACACCCGTCTCGAGGCAGGCGTCCATGATATGCAGGTCCTGGTAGGGCAGGGCCAGGTTGAGGACCGCGTCGGGTCTGAAGGACCCTATGAGAGAAACGAGGGCCGGTACGTTGTCGGCATCCACCTCAGCCGTTCTGACGTCCCTGCCGTATCTCAGCCTGATGTCATCCCTGATGGCGTCGCACTTCGCCAGGGTCCGGCTGGCGATGAGGATATCCTTGAAGACCCCGGGCACCTGCGCGCATTTGTGGGCGGCTACCGTGGCAACCCCTCCCGCCCCGATTATCATTATCCTTCCATGGTCCTTGTTGTTCATAGTCCTTATCTCCTGAAGAGCGAATCGATCGTGGTCTACTTGATGCCGGAATGCAGGAGCATGATGATCTCCCTCGCTACCTTGGCGGCGCATACGGAGGAAACGAAGGTGGTATCGTAGTCCGGGGCCAGTTCCACGAGGTCGGCGCCAACGATGTCCATTCCCCTAAGGACGCTGAGGTGGTCCATGACCTCCCTGAACGTGAGCCCTCCCGGCTCCGGGGTCGTCACACCGGACACGAGAGAGGGATCGAAGACGTCGATGTCGAAGCTGATATAGACGGGAACATCCCTGTCGAGGCCTGCGGCAAGCGCCGCGGGCGAGTGAACAGGGGACAGCTCCGCGAACTCCTGCCTTGTGCCCGACCGTATGCCTATCTGGTACATCCGCGACACGCCGAGTTCCCTGACGCGCTTCATCACCGTGGCGTGAGAGAGCTTCTCGCCATCATATTCGTCCCTCAGGTCACAATGGGCGTCAAAATGGACAAGCTGGAGCCGCGGGAAAGACATCATCATGGACTTCACAAGAGGGTATGTCACGAGGTGCTCTCCCCCCAGGAAAAGGGGTTTGCGGCCGGGCGCGATGATCTTCGCCGCCGATCTCTCGATGCGATCGAGGGAGCCGGGGAGATTACCCTGGGGAAGCTCGAGGTCACCCGCATCGAAGAGATCCATCTCGTCGAGGTCGAGCTCGAGGTCGGGACTGTACGTCTCCAGGGTCCACGATGCCCTCCTCAAGCTCTCGGGGCCGAATTTCGACCCGCCCCGAAAGGACGACGTGACATCGAGCGGGCAGCCCAGGATCACGATACCCGCCCCCCCTTCGTCGGGTCGGGAAGATATATACCTGTTGTGAAAAACACCTTCCATCACAATAGCCTCTGGGAATTTCCGGTTATACGAAGACTGGCGGACCGAACCTCCCGATCAAAGGGCCGCCGTCAGTCCCACAGCACGACACCGGCGAAGACGGCGCCGATGGCAGCGACCTTGAACGTGGCAGATATGGCCATTATTTCCCTGATGGGCCGTTTTCGGAGTTCCATCCCCTTCTCGGCCATCTTTCTGACCTGCTCGAGGACGACCCTCTCTTCCGCCCTCGCTGAATACTCCATGATAAGGCCGGCAAGGGACGGGTCCTGAGGTATCCCTATCGCAACGGCAGCCGATATCACTTCTCCCGGAACATCGCTCGTCAGTGAGGCATACGCGACGGGCACGAGCGCCCCCTGCGGGAGCGCCGCCGGGCGGGGCCTCATCTCCTGGCAGCCGGGAGGCAGGATACTGCTCATCCTGACCAGGTTCGTATCGCCCACACCCGAAGCCAGAAGGGCTCCGTCAAAAGCGTTGAGCAACGAAAAACCATCGGACGAACCGCTGACAAGAAAAAACTTTGCAGGTGTTTTGACAATCAATGTGACCACCTCCCAAATGGATCAGGCCTCGCAGTTCCAAGGCATCTCATTTGCCGGCAGAGTTCAGCCGCCCCTCAATACAACAGGCGAGAATAAACCCCGCCCCGGTCTTTGCTTGCTCGCCATGACTTCCCCTGCCTCATGCGTACCGTTCCTTGCCGGGAACACCTAGAAATTCGGAGGAGAAGATACCCACAACAGGACTGCCGTCGCCTTTCGCTTGTTTATGATGTAATGCTTCCGCGTTGCCTTATAGTAAAAACACTCGCCTTTCTTCACTTTCTGGGGTTTTCCGCCCAATACCAGTTCCACGCTTCCGGAAAGGACAAAACCAAACTCTTCTCCCTCGTGGGGTTCCCCCTCCGGGGTCCTTTCGCCGGACCTGAGCTCGAGGAGGGCCGGGTCCAGCAGGCGGTTCTGCGCCGCAGGCACGAGTATCTCAAAACCCTTCACGCCCTCCATCTCGAGATCGACCCTGTCCTTGAGCTTGAAAACGATCTTCTCCTCGAAGGCCCCATTGAAAAAGTTCGAAGGCTTCTCGTCAAGAGCGTCGAGTATCCCGATGAGGCTTTCAACGGACAGAGATGTCAGATTTCTCTCCACCTGGGAGATGAAACCCTTCGTCAGCCCCGCCCTCGTCGCCAGTTCCTCCTGGGTGAGGTTCTTCGCCTGCCTCAACACCTTGATCCTTTCCCCTATGCTCATTTCTCCCGATCTCGCCATAACAGTATACACGTACAAAAAGTTTACATTATTAAACTAAATTCGTATTTTTTTTGTCAAGGCAATTTTTATTTAACTTTCAGGTTTAGTATGCTAAACTATCCAATCTGGGCACATTATGCAAGGAAAACAAGTAATTAGAGCGTTTTTTCAGGAAGCGGCCGTTTCCCATATCTTCCAATTACCCGGTTTACATACACTTAGCCTGAACGCGGAGCTTTTTTCCCACGAAAACATCAAAACGATCACCGCCCGTCATGAGGGCAATCTGGCCTTCATGGCCGACGGATACGCGAGAACCTCGGGCAGGCCGGCGGTCATCGTCGTCACGCCCGGGCCCGGTCTCGGCAATATCGTATCGGGATGCATGGAGGCCTACTCCGACGACGTACCTATTCTCATCATCCATATCGACACGGACAGGAAAGACATGGGGAAAGGCATCCTCCATGAGCTCGAAGCCCCCGAGGACATGTTCAGACACTTCGTCAAGGCCTCTTTCAGGGTCGACGAACCCGGGACCCTGGCATCGCACCTGCGTGATGCCCTGAGAACCTGCAATACGCCTCGAAAGGGGCCGGTCCTTGTTTCCATTCCTTTCGGCCTTTTGGACAGGGAGATCTCCGGGCAGACCCGAGAGGGGCAGCATCCCCCGACAGGGCCATCGGGCCCCGACAGAGTGCGCTCCTTTCTCAACGATCTGGAACACTTCCTCGCGGACAAGCGCAGGCCCGTTCTCCTGGGAGGGAAGGCGTTGATGGATGCCCGTCCAAGGGTTCTCGTGGACAGGATCTGCGGTTGCGGCCTTCCTTTCCTGACAACAACAGGAGGAAAGGGTGTAACGAGCGACCGGAACGCGTTCTCCTTCGGGAACGTCACGGCGAAGGGGACCGTCCGGGATATCCTGGCCTCTGCCGATGTTGTCATCGCGGCGGGCACACGGCTGCGCGACGTGGACGCGAAGCGCCGGGGAGTCAGGATCGGGAACCTCGTGCATATCGATGTCGATGACAGGTGGATAGGAAAGAACTACCGCACCGCTCTTCATTGTGCGGGAGATGTCGAAGAGGTCCTCGAAGGTATCGCCCGGATCGTGCAGAAAAGAACGTTTGACTGGGATATCGCGCGGTTGAAAGGACAACAGGACCTGGAGATGGGCCGCCTGAGGAAGGAGGCGGGCTATGCCGTCATCGACCTCCTGCGCGGGACTGTACCCGAGAACACCATCATCGTCTGCGATCTCAACATGCCTTCATACTGGGCCGAGTACTATCTGCCCGTGTATGCTCAGCGGAGTTTCCTGATGCCCCGCGGCATATCGCCCATATTCTATTCCCTTGCGGCAGCCCTTGGCGCGAAGACCGCAAGGCCCGACCTTCCCTGCCTCGCCCTCTGCGGCGATGGCGGAGGACTCCCCCAAATGGCCGAACTGGCAACCATCATCAGGTACGGCATACCCGTCACCATCCTCGTGCATAACAACAACAGCTTTTCCATCCTCGAGGACGCGATGCGAAGCCGCCACAACATCCACGGCTCCATGGAACTCGTCAATCCCGATTTCGTGAAGCTGGCCCGCGCCTTCGGCATCACGGCAAAAAGGACCGGCACCCTGCGCGGCCTCAAGGACATCTTTCTGCGGGATGTGCACTGGGACGAGCCCATCCTCGTCGAGTTCACCGGTAACGTTCCGTTCCCGCCATGGAACGGATAGTCATCCGCCGTTTCGCGAGGGCCTTAAGGAGGCAGCGCGTCCCGTCTCACGCCCCGCCGGGGGTCCGGCCGCAGACAGGGCACAGGGTGTTCCTCTCCACGGTGATGTTCTGAAAGGTCATGTTCGTTCCCGAGAAGTACAGCAGTGTGCCGGCAAGCGACGGGCGCTCTCCCAGGAGGATCTTCATGGCCTCCAGGGCCTGTATGGATCCTATAATGGCAGGGAGGGGCCCCACCACGCCTCGTGTCCTTTCCTCCTCGGAGATGTGGGAGAAAAGGCATTCAAAACAGGGCGTTTCACCGGAGACAAAGGTGGATGCCATCCCCGAGAAGGCCTCCACGCCCCCGTATATGAGAGGTATCCGGCTCCTCACGGACGCAAGGTTGAGGGCCCTTCGCGTCCTGATATTGTCGAGGGCGTCAATAACGACCTGGCAGCCGCCGATCAATTCGAAGACATTGCCCTCATTTATGTCCGTTTCAACGGCCTCCACCCGGCAGTACGGGTTCAGCCTCTCAAGCTTGTCGAGGGCGGAGAGGACCTTCGGCTCACCGAGGTCGCCCGTAAAGTGGAGGATCTGCCTGTTCAGGTTCGACAGCTCCACCCTGTCCCGGTCAACGATCCGGATCCGTCCCACTCCGGCAGCCGCCAGATAATAGGCCGAAACCGACCCCAACCCTCCGGCGCCGGCTATGCAGACCTTCGCCGCCCTGAGACGTTCCTGACCCTCCCGTCCTACCGAGGGGATCATCATCTGCCGGGAATACCGCTCCATCTCCTCGGCGGAGAAAGGAACTCCCCCGTCTTCCTCTCCTCTTCCGTTCTTCATCCTCTACCCGTCATCCTTTCAACGTTATCCTGTACTTCTTGATAAAATGGTCGGGGCCATAGGAAAGCTTGGCATCCCGGAGCCCCGGGATACCAAGGTCCTGCTCCCGGTTAACGAACCTCATGTTGCTCCAGCGCCTCGCGCAGAACTGCTGATTGACGAGCTGATACAAACCGGGTATCCCGGGATCGGCCTTCTCCACGTGGATCACCCCCATGTCGTCTCCCAGGGGTTCACCGAGTGTAAAGGCCCTGACCTCGGAAGCGACCACTATGACAGCACCCACTGTCTCCAGGGCGCGGTAGTTCATGAGGATCTCCCTTGTCGCGTCCCATTCACCATCCAGGTTGAGGTCCTCTTCGCACCGCTTGAGGAGACACCACCTCTCCTGGAGCGCAAGGCATGCCTCAACGTGTCTTTCATCGAGCTCCTCATACGTGTACGATCCGTAAGTACGATGAAACTGGTTGATACGGTTCCGTTTCGTTCTGTATCTGCCGCCGGCCAGGTTTATGAGGTCCTGTGTCAGGTAAACATAGTCGAAATGCTCCCGCGCCTCCACCACCATAAAGCCCGGCAGGCCCGACAACTCAGAGGCAAGCTTTTCGTCGGCACGCTCAATGCAGGGACCGGGGTCCCCGGTATGCTCCGTGAGCCATTCCAGAAGCAGCCTCGTGATCTCCGTCCGTCCCGGCGGACCGATGGGCCCCATGGCAAATCTCGGACACAGGTCTTCCTTGCCGATGATGCACAACCAGTCTTTGTGAACCGACCATTGAAGGTCGAAATGCTTCCTCCATATGAAAAGGTTCGTAAAGGTGAGTTCCGATATGAAAGGCCGATATCCACGGAGAATGCCGTCAATGACCGGCTTGTCCGAAAGTTCGACAGGCTTGAAAAAAGGGAACTGAGGAAGAGACGGCATGTCTCTATTCAAGCGGAATTGCGGGGGTTTGTCAAGGAGAGGAGAAAGCGGCAGAGGGTAGGGGAAAAAGGCGGCGGAAGAAGGAACCCTCACGAAGAGATAGGACGGATAGGATATAGGTCCTATCCGCTCCCCTTCCCACTCTGCACCTTTTCCCCTTTCCCCTCGTTTTGTGTTAGAATGACGAGCATGGACGGCAAAGACCTCGCCATCGGGCTCGACGCTAACAAGATCCGGCACATCACCGACTCCCTTTCGACGTACCTGCAGGGCAAGGAAAAACCCCTCGCCCTGTCCCTTGTTTCCTTCTTCTCACGGGGGCATCTTCTCATAGAGGACCTTCCGGGCCTGGGAAAGACCACTCTCGCCATCGGGATCGCAAAGTCCCTGGGTCTCTCCTTCGGCCGTATCCAGTGCACGAGCGACCTCCTCCCGACGGACATCACCGGGCTGTCCATATACAACAAGACGTCGGGAGAGTTCGAATTCCATCCCGGCCCCATCTTCAACAATATCGTCCTTTGTGACGAGATCAACCGCGCCACTCCCAAAACGCAGAGCGCGCTCCTCGAAGCCATGGAGGAAAAACAGGTCACCATCGAGGGCAAGACCTACAAGCTCCCCCGGCTCTTCTGCGTCATAGCCACGCAGAACCCGACGGAGCAGTTCGGAACCTTCCCCCTGCCCGAGTCGCAGCTCGATCGTTTCATGATGAAGATCAGCATCGGCTATCCGTCGAGGCAGGCTGAAAAGGAGATCCTCAAGATCGGCAGCAAGAGAGAGGACATATACGACATCGATCCCGTCGTCACTCAGGACGAGGTCTCCCGCATCCAGGACGAGATCTCTCACGACATCCACGTTTCAGACAAGATCCTTGAATACACGCTATCGATCATACAGGAGACGAGAACGAGCGAGTATCTCACGGCAGGGCTCTCGACCCGGGGCGCGCTGACGATCGTCAATACCGCGAGGGCCCACGCGTTCTTCCATGACAGGAACTATGTCATTCCCGAGGACATACGGGACCTCGTCGAGTACACCATCCCTCACCGCGTGATCTTCAAGGAAGAGTACGAGAACCTCAACAAAAGGGAGATTGTAAGATCGATCGTAGACACCGTTCCCACACCCCTGTAATAAAGATATCCAAGGCAGGCTTCATCTACATAGCGCTCACCATCTTTCTTGGCATCGCGGCGGCGAACACCAACAACAACCTCATCTTTCTCGTTGTTTCGGCGCTCCTGAGCTTCATGAGCATATCGGGGGTCTTCGGGAAGACAAATCTCTCGAAGCTGGACCTCATGATAGAGTTCCCCCAGGAGGTGTACGCGGGAAGCCGGGTCCCCGTGAAGATAACGATGCGGAACCGCCGCAGGTTCCTTCCCGCCTTTCTCATCGGCTTGAGCGCCGACCGGATCTCGGCCCTCTTGCCCTTCACCCCGCGCAAAGGGACCTCTTCGGTCTACACCAGCGTGACCTTTCATGAACGGGGCCTTCACACCATAGAGGACCCCAGCGTGTACTCCGTGTTCCCCTTCAACTTCTTCACCCGCTTCAAGAGGCTCCGCCGGGCCTACACGATAACGGTCCTTCCGAGACTGAAGGCATGCGACCTGGCAAGCCTGTACCGCAAGGAGCACAGATCGAGAGGGGAGAGGACATCCGATAAGATAGGCTACGATTCTGACATCGTCTCCATCAGGGAATATGTCCGGGGAGACCCCATCAAGTACATCCACTGGAAGGCAACGGCCAGGACGGGCAGGCTCAAGACGAAGGAGCAGTCGTCGCTGTCCTATCAGCCCGTCATCATCGAATTCGACAGGGTCCTCGTCAAAGACATCGAGGAGCGCATCTCCTGCGTCGCTTACACGATCGTTCAGCTTCTCAGGAACAACGTGCCCGTGGGACTGAGGATTGACGGACGCCTCTACCCCCCGGACGTGACGGCAGTCCACAGGCTGAACATGCTGAAGGAACTGGCGGTGTATGATAAGGATGGGTAATGGGTTACAGGTTATAGGTGATGGGCGCAGATTAAGGTTCGCTGAAGGCGTATGATGACGATCCGTTTCACACAATTGAAGGTACGTACCGTCGTCGAGGCTCTCACTTACATCACCGGGGTGCTTTGCGTTGTTGCCGTGTCCGGCCATATTCCCTTCATCTATCCCCTCGTCCTTTTCGCTGGCATGGGCCTCTCGGTCTACCTTGACCTGAAAAAAGTCTCCATTCCCCGGTGGGTCCTCACCGCCGTTTCGGTGGCCGTCATCCTGTACTTTCTCATAGGTATCGACGTGCAGGATCTGATAGGGCAGATAATGGAGGCCCTTTTCGTCCTTTTGGCGATAAAGTTCCTGGAACGCAGAGAGGTCCGTGATTTCATGCAGATATACGCCCTCGCCCTCTTCGTCCTTGCGGGGCTTGGCCTCATGACCCTGGGAATGGCCTTTGTGGCGTACCTGCTCGTCTTCTTTTTCCTCCTGTCGCTGTCGCTCATCTTCCTCACCTTCTATTCGCAGGACCCGGAGATGGAACTCACGAACAGCACGGTGCGGACAATCATCGCGAGGTGCCTGTGGATACCGCTGCTTGCCATTCCCCTTTCCGCCGCGATGTTCGTCATCCTTCCCCGCACCAGCTATCCCATCCTCACCTTTCTCAACAGGCCCGACAAAGCGAGGGCTGGCTTCACGGACAACGTCAGGCTGGGCCAGGTATCCGATATCCAGGAGGACGAAAGGATCATTTTCAGGGCCACCATGGACAGGATAGATGAAACCAGCCTCTACTGGAGGGGTATCACCCTCAACCACTTCGACGGGGTATCCTGGAGAGGCACCAGGCGTGGCGTCTACGCGCCGGCCAGGACCCGGGTGCCCGTCGGCAAGATGATAAGCCAGACGATATATCTCGAACCTTACGACAATTCCTCCCTCTTTGCCCTCGACAAACCGCTCCACGTGGAACTCAGAAGGGCAAGGAAGAACGACGACCTCACCTTCACCATGCCGGGCTTCATAGAAAGACGGGTCCGCTATACCGCCCTGTCGGCGCTCTCGAACGTCATACCCGAGGAGAACATCGCCCTGAAGACCCACCTCCAGCTTCCTCCCGACCTCTCGCCGCGCGTCATCTCCCTGGCGAAAGGCCTTGCCGTTCGGGGTGACAGGAACGCCACGGTAAAACGGGTCCTTGACCACCTCGCCTCCGACAGGTACGGCTATTCCCTCAAGGACCTTCCCGTATCGAAGAGCCCTCTCGAGACCTTTCTCTTCGATTCCCCCAGGGGCAATTGCGAATACTTCGCTTCTGCAATGGCTGTTCTCCTGCGCGTGAACGACATTCCCTCCCGTCTTGTCGGAGGGTACCACGGTGGATACTACAACGAAATGGGAGGTTACTACCTTGTCCCCCAGAAGAATGCCCACGTGTGGGTGGAGGTCCACATTCCGGGAAGGGGGTGGGTCCGCTTCGATCCGACGCCCGCCGGGGCTGCGCTTTCAGCCGTCTCGGGAAGGGGGGGGCTCCTGAAGCTCCAGATGTTCCTCGATACCATAAACTATTACTGGTACGGAATAGTCCTCACCTACAACCTCGAAAGACAGATATCCATAACGAGGACCATCGTATCGGGCCTCAAGAGGCCGTCGTCCTTCTCCTTTTCCCCTCTTATGAAGAAGACGGCGCAATACCTGGCCCTCTCTGCGGCAGTCATCGGCCTTGTCCTTCTGGCGTGGTTCTTCAGCACATCGATGAAACGGAGGGAAATGGCGGTGCTTGACCGTTTCCTCAAGCGCCTCGAGGCCCGGGGATACGAGAAACACCCATCGGAGGGTCTCGAGGAGTTCCTCCGGCGCGTCGGCGATGACGATCTGAGGACGATCTGCCTGGAATTTGCCCGGGAATTCGAAAGGATCTATTACGGGGACGTGCGATTCACGGCGGATGACCTCAGAAGACTCGATCGTCTTGCGGACAAGATCGATGACGTTGAAAGGCGGGCCGAGAACAGGATGGCCGATCCGACACCAGGGCGGTAAGGATCAATTCAATGCCATCTCCACCCGGGTGATCCCATCGGGCAGCCGCATTGATACGAAACCCATTTTCTTGCAAAGCCGCAGCATCTTCTCGTTCTCGGTGAGAACTATCCCGTAAATGGCCTCGAGGCCCCTCTCCTGGGCGATCCCTATGAGCATATCGAGAAATTTCTCGCCCAGACCTTTGCCGTGGAGACTGTCATGCACGAGGACCGCGAATTGCGCCCGCTTGAGATCGGGCTCGATGATGAGCCGCCCTCCTCCCACGATGCTTTTGCCCTCTCCTTCCCTGGTTTCCGCCACCAGGGCAACCTCCCGGTCGTAGTCGACGTTGCAGAACCTCATCAGCGTGCTGTGCGGTATTTCCTGCACCTTGACGGAAGAAAAGAACCGCACCCTCAAGGCTTCCTCGGAGGTCCGGGCAAGCATTTCGCGAGTCAACGGCTCGTCCTCGGGGCGTATGGGACGTATGACGACATCCGTACCGTCCCTCAACGTCCAGGGCGTGACGTACTGGGTGGGATAGGGGGTTATCACGAGATGGGAGTAATAGCGTGCAGGTTGCGCGGAAAACCCGCCGTCGAGACCGATCACCGCGTCGGTCATGCAAACACCGCCGTCATCGATCACGATAGGACCGGCCCCGATCGTAAGGATCTCGGGGAAATCAACGACCAGGCACGCGAAATTGACACAGAGCACCTCGAACTGCCTCACGAGCGACTGAACCTCCACATGCTCCTGTTTCCGAAGGGCCTCCTGCACGCCTGCGTCTTCCAGGAATATCTTTGCAAGCGTCTGGTTCAGGGGAGGCAAGGCCGCGACGGACCTGGCGCCGGGCACATCGTCGCTGAAGGTGGGGAAGAGAAAGATGGTGGAACCAAACTCACTGTCCCTCCTGGTGCTCAAAAACCATTCCCCCGTCTTCCCACGAACCGTTTTCTGGAGCATCACTTCCGGGATGTCCGTCGAACGCGATCCCTGGCCGCCTTCTCCCTGAATCCCGCGGAGGGCCTCAAGGAGGGCCTGACGGGAGGCAATACCGGGAAACGATTTGCCCGCACCGGGCCTTCCCCCGGCTCTGACCTTGACCAATACGGGAAACCCCATCCCCTCCGCCACGCGAACAGCTTCATCGACACTCCTGGGAAATGATGTCGGCGGAAAGGGAATTCCATAATTCTTGAGAAGGGAGACGGACTGCTCCATGGTAAGGGTCGTGGTCCCTTCCCTGAGACAGTTCTTGATTATGGCCTTTTGATAATTGTTCAATCGTGACTGACCGGGCGAGATGTCCTCGGGTATCTCGTAAAGCATTTCTATGTTCTTCCGGTATTGATGCATGTACATATAGGCCTTGACCGCCTCTTCCGGTGTCCGGTAAACGGGTACGTTGTTCTCGATGAGCACATCCCTGCCTCTTTCGGCCAGAGTACCCGCCATCCATACCACGATCAACGGCTTGTTGGACCGGCGGGACAGGTCGAGCAACGCTTCCGCAAGGTTCAGGGGCTCCACTTCCGCGCGGGGAGTGTACACCACGAGGATTCCATCGACACCCTCATCGGACATGCAGATCTCAATGGCCCCGGTATATCGCGAAAGGTCGGCGTCGCCCACGATATCGACGGGGTTTCCCTTGCTCCAATCCCCGGGCAGAATGCCATCAAGCCTGCCGATGCTCTGCTCGGACAATTCCGCTATCTGTCCCTCGAGTTCCATGAGCGTGTCGGTGGCAATGATGCCGACACCACCCGCGTTGGTAACAATGGCGAGGCGTGCGCCCCTGGGCATTGTTCGCGATACCAGCACCCGGGAAGTATCAAAAAGATCGGCGATCTCTTTTACCCGAACAATCCCGGCGCGCTTGAACGCCGCGCAGTACACCCTGTCGTCGCCGATCACCTCACCGGTGTGTGATTCAACCGCCCGCGCGCTCCCTCCAAAACGTCCGGGCTTCAGCACGACGATCGGTTTCGTCCGTGCGAATATGCGTGCCGCGCTCATGAACTTTTTGGCTGTCCCCACGCGTTCCATGTAAAGCATGATGCTCCGCGTCGCGTAATCGTCCGAGAGATAATCGATGAGATCGGCAAAGTCGACATCGACCATTGAACCGAGGGACGCAAACATGCTGAACCCCACATGGTTGCTCGTCCCCCAGTCCATGATGGCATCACCCAGTGCCCCGCTCTGCGACAGAAAGGCGATGTTCCCCGTTTCGGGACGGATCTTCAGAAATGTGGCGTTCAGATTGGCGGCAGGTATCATGATACCCAGGCAATTGGGGCCCACGATCCTGATCCCATATCTCTCTTTTGCCTTGAAAAGCTCCCTCTCCAGCATCTTGCCGTCTTCTCCCGCCTCCCGGAAACCGGAAGACACGACGATGGCTCCCTGCACGCCTCTCCTGCCACACTCGTCCACGACCTGGGGCACACCCGCGGCCGGCACGGCGACAACGGCGAGATCTATCTCCCCGTCGACGTCCGACACGCTGGCAACACATTCCATTCCCAGCGCAGTCCTTCGGCCGGGGTTGACAGGCAGCACCTTCCGGTCCCCTGAGGTCAGCAGGTTCTCGAGAATACGCCTCCCGATAGACCCCTCCCTTTCCGTCGCTCCTATCAGCGCAACGGTGGCAGGGTTCAGCATTTTTCTTATATCGCCCATGGCGCCGTTTTCCTCCGTGTGATCAGAGAGGATGATAGAATATCACAGCGAGCATCATTTGTCCTGATTTTCAAAAGATGGACCTCTCCCGCATCTGTCTGGTATACTTCACGACATGTTGTCCCTCATCTGCGAGATCAACATCCTCTGGGAGACAGTCTATCCACATCTGGCACGTCATATCGGGGACGTCTATGGCCGTGCGGACGGGTCCGTACTCGAGGTCGGCCCCTTTTGCGGCGTTATATACGATCTTGTCAGGCAGGGGATCGGGAGTTCCTTTCGCATAGCTTCCTTCCCTCGCGGTCTCTACACCTTTTACACGAGAGAGATAGAAAAACGAAGCATGGGGGACGCGGTCGACATTATCGGGACGTCGCCGGACCTCTGCGGTATCGAGGACGACACCATCGACCTTCTCGTCTTTAGAGGGGCCTTGTTCTTCCCGTCACTGTTCAAGGTCGACCACCGGGCCATCCTCCGCGTCCTCAGACCCGGCGGGACGGCCTTCGTGGGCGGGGGCTTCGGCAAGTACACACCCCCGGAGATCATCCGCCCCCTCGCGAACTGCTCACGGGAACTCAATTACCTCATAGGGAAGAAAGAGACCACCGTCGACGAGATACGCAAAGACCTCGAATCGGCAGGCATAACCGAAGGAGTCGATGTTGTTACCGAAGGGGGGTTGTGGATACTACTGAGAAAATAGTTCAAGAGTTCAAGGGTTCAAAAGTTCAAGAGAAAGAGCCCGAACTCCCGAACCCGGAACCGTCTCTAATCCCTTGAACCTTTGAACCCTTGAACTCTTGAACCGTTTTTATCCCCCTGCCAGGGGGTCCATGTAGGCGTCCACGCGGACCGTGTCGCCTTCGGTGATCTTTCTGTTCAGGCCCTCGGGGAATGAAAAATGGCTTTCTCCATTGAGATACAGGTGGTGAAGGTCATCGCCCATCTCCCCTTTCTCCAGGAACCTCAGGTAGGGATACCGCTCGGAAAGTTTGCCGAGAACATCCTTCAGGGTGTTCTCGTCCTGACTCATCTCCAGTTCGAGCGGGGGCTCAAAAACGTTCTTGATCCGAAGGTTCGAATCAACTTTCACCCTGATCTTCATCGTCGCACCTCCATACAGCCAATACAGTTAATAATATACAACATTACGAGGAAAAAGCACAGGTCCCATAGGACACATCCGACCCACAGGACCTGCGATGTCTTTTAACGCTCAAGCGGTTCAAGCGGTTTAAACCGCTTTAGGCCATCCTCTTGGCCGCCTCTTCCACTGCTTCGACTATCTTCTTGTAGCCCGTGCAGCGGCAGATATTGGAGGATATTGTCGTGACGATCTCCTTCTTCGAAGGCTTCTTGTTCCTGTCGAGGAGGGCCTTTGCAGTCATTATCATACCCGAGGTGCAAAAGCCGCATTGGATGGCCCCCTTCTCCATGAACGTCTCCTGCAGCGGGTGGAGTCTCCCCTCCTCTCTTAGGCCTTCCACTGTCGTGATCGTGGCTCCCTCCACCTCAGGCGTCAGGACAAGGCACGACCTCAGCGGTATCCCGTTCACGATCACCGTGCAGGCGCCGCATGAGCCCAGACCACAGGCATCCTTCGCGCCGGTCAGGAACAGTCGCTCGCGAAGCGTTTCGAGAAGGGTTTCGTAGGGTTTCACGTCAAGGGTGACATCCTCGTTGTTCACATTGAAACTGACCTTCATCGTCTTCATCGCTTACCCTCCGCAAGAGTTCTTTTGACGGCCCGCCTGATCAGGGTACCCACCATCTTCTTCCGATAGGAAGGCGAGACTGTCGCGTTCGCCACCGGCTTCGCGTCAGCGGACGCCTTTTCGGCCAACTCCCTGACGGAGGCGGCATCCCTGATATCCCCGAGGACATAAAGGCGGGGGGCTCCACCCACGCCGCCCACACAGATCCTTGCCTTCCCGTCGATGACGGACACGGCGGCGCCGACAAGCGGGTAGTCCATGGACTCGCGGACACGCAGTTTCTCGTAGGCCCCCTTTGTCTTCTTGAGAGGGATAAGTATGTGCGTCAGCACCTCGCCCCCCTCCATGGCAAAAGGTGCCCTGGCATCCCCGGTAAAAAGGCTTTCCAGCTTCACGGTGCGCTCCCCGCCGGGGCCCGTGAGCCTCACCTGCGCCCCGAGGCTGATGAGCGCCGGGGCATTATCACTGCAGTAATTCGCGAAACACGCCTTCGCGCCTTTGACGACGTTGCATTGCTTTCCACCCATCTTGAAACAGAAGCCCCGCGCTTGCCGCCATTCAAGGGACTGGTTGTACTCAAGGCAGCGCGTACCCTGGAGAATATTGCCGCCCAGAGTTCCGCGCATCTGGAGTGTCTCACAGGCCGTGGCATCGAGGGACTCGACGAGAGCGGGAAAGTGCGCTGCTATCACGGGGTCCTTCTTGAGGTCGAAGAGGGTAACGTTGGCGCCCACCACAAGGGACCCACCGCGGGAGGCCATGATCCTCAAGTCCTCTATTCCTTTCAGGTCGATGACCGCCTTCGGCGCCTGCAGCCTCAGCTTCACGAGGGGGATGAGGTCCGTTCCCCCCGCGAGATAGATCGCTTTTCCTTTCTCTTTCTTGTAGAGGGTAACCGCGTCGGCCACGCTCCGTGCTCTCTTGTATTCAAACTGTGGCAGGATCATCACTTCACCCCCTTCTTTCGTTCCAGCATGCTCATCACCCTGTCCGGCGTCAGAGGCAGTTCGCTGAACAGCTCGCCCGTGGCGTTCGCGACGGCGCACGCCACTGCGCTGTAAGCGTTCATGCGCACCGTGAGGCCCCCTTCCTTGGCGCCGAAAGGTCCGGCGGGGTCCCGTGAGCTCACTATGATCGTGTCCATATCAGGCATGTCGCACGCCAGGGGGACCTTGTACTCGAGGAGGTTGGGGTTAAGCAGATGCCCCCCGTCCCACAGGTTCCCTTCGGTAATGGCCGCCACCCCCGCCTGTTGTATGGAGCCTTCCATCTGGCCCTCGACGGCCATCGGGTTTATGGGCCGCCCGCAATCATGGGCCGAGGTGAAGCGGGGCATTGTGATCTTGCCCGTCTCACCGTCAATACTCACCTCCGCGACGGAGGTCCCGAAGGAGAAGGTCCCCGCCATCTGGCCCCAGGGCCTCGTCACCCACTCCCTCTCGAAATCGATGTTTGGAAAGAACGAGCCTGTTCCCGTGATTGGTTCTCCTCTGAAGAAAGCCTCGCGCACCACCCAGGATATGGGCATCTTCTTGTCGGGGTTCTTCAGCGAATAGGCGGCACCGTCCTTGAGGCCGATGTCTTTCACCTTCACTTTCAGTTTTTCCGCCGCGATGGCGACGATCTTCCCGCGGGCGTTCTCGCAGGCAACCCGCACGGCGTTGGCCCCCACGAAGGCGGCGGCCTGTGAATAGGCGCCTGGGTCGAGGTTCGTCACTTCCGTGTCCGCGTTCACGAGGTTGATGTCTTTCATGGGTATCCCGAGGACCTCGGAGGCCACCTGGATCACCATCGATTCATTTCCCTGCCCGTTATCGACGAGCCCCGTCACGAGCGTCGCCTGTCCGTCATCGTTGATCTTGACGTAGCAGGACGAGCCCGACCGGAACCCCATGGGAAAACCGCACATGATGGCGACGCATCCCATGCCCACACCTTTGAGCCGCGAGGGTTTCGCCCATCTCTTCCTGAAATTGGTCTTCTCCGAGGCGGTCGTTATGGTCTCCTTGAGGCCGCAGCTCGTGATCTTCGACTTCGTCGCCGTCATCTCGCCGGGCTTGAGGCCATTCTTAAGGCGCACACCCACAGGGTCGAGGCCAAGCTCCTTCGCCATCACGTCCATCTGAGCCTCATTGCCCGCAAGAAAGGCCCGGCCATGGCAGCCGTACATCCCGCGGATACCCTTGTTCGTGAACACCCTGTAGCCGTTGTACCGGACGTTCGGGAAACGGTAGCATTCTTCATAGACATAGAAAGGTATGGACGTGGCGATGGGCCCCGTGGAACTGTAGGCGCCGCCGTCGTATATCACCTTGTAGTCCTTGGCAAGGATGGTGCCGTCCTTCTTCATGCCCGTCTTCACGGTGGCGATGATGTCGTGGACCTGACGCGAACTCGTGGCATTCTCCTCGCGGGAGAGGACGAGCTTCACGGGTCTGCCGGACTTGATGGCGAGAAGCGACGCCACAAGGTCACCGGGTGCCACCTCGGAACGCCCTCCGAAGGCCCCGCCGGAGTTGATATGGCGGATGCGTACCCTGTTGAGGGGCAGCTTGAGCATGTTCGACAGCGCCTTGGCCCGGACATGCGGTCCCGCGTTCGGCATGTAAAGATCGAGATATCCGCTCTTGAAAGAGGCGACGACGGCGTAGGGTTCCATCATGGCATAGGCCTCGCCGGCCGCCCTGAAGGTGTCCTCCCGGACGAGGTATGCCTTTTCCATGGCCCTGTCAACCTCGCCGACATCGATATGTATATGGATATTGATGTTGTTCTTGTACTCCTCATGGATCTGCGGCGCGCCGTCCTTCATGGATTCCATGGGGTCGTAAACGGCAGGAAGGGGCTCGTAATCCACCTTGATGCGGGAGAGGGCCTCCATCGCTGTCTCCTCGTCGACGGCAGCCACTGCCGCGACATCCTCGCCGATGTACCGCACCTTGTCGGTGTGGAGCATGGCATGGTCCTGAGTATACCGGAAAACACCCCATTTTACACCATAGGAATCGAAACCGCTGATGGCGGCCCTGACGCCGGGCACCTTGAGGGCCTTCGAGACGTCGATGCCCGCGATCTTCGCGTGGGGATAGGGGCTCCTCAAGACCTTTGCCACGAGCATGCCCGGGAACGTGAGATCGGCCGTATAGCGTGCCTCGCCTGTCACCTTCGCGAGTGAATCGCTTCGCACAACCCTTTTGCCTACGATATTGAGATCGTCCTTCATTACCGTACCCCCTACCCTTTGTACTTCTCACTCACATAGGCCATGGATTCGTCCATAGCCTGAACCGTGAGGTCAAGGTCCTCTTCCGTGTGCCTGTAGCTGAGGTAGGCGTGGTGATGGGGCGTGAAGAAGAAGCCTTTTCGGATCATCTGGGTGTAGAAGTCGGTCCTGCGGTCCCTTTGCGTGTCGGGGTTCCCCTTCGTGAAGGTCACGTGGAACATGGGGGCAACACCCGTGAGCTCCGCCCCGGTATTCGGATACTTGTCGATGATGCCCTGGATCCTTTTAAGAAGCCCTTCGCCCTTCGCCCATATCTGATCGAGCACCTTCTCGCGCTCCATGATCTCGATGACCTTGAGGGCCGCGATGTATCCGTCGCTGTTGGGGAAGAACGTGGAGGAGATGAAAAGCTTCGACGCCGCGGCCATCATGACATCCCTTTTCCCGCAGACCACGCTGATGGCATACCCGTTGGCCATACCCTTGCCGAGCACGGTGAGGTCCGGTTTGACCCCGTAAAGCTCCTGCGCCCCGCCCATCCTGAGGCGGAAACAGGTGCGCACCTCGTCGTAGACAAGGACCGCGCCGTAGGTGTCGGCCAGCTTGCGCACGCCTTCGAGGAAACCCGGCTTCGGCGTCTGCATCTTCTGGTGAAGAGGATGGCCGAAGGGTGTCATGATGATCGCCGCCGTCTGGTCCCCGTGCTTCTTCATGAGGTCCTCAAGCGCTTCGAGGTCATTGTAATGGAATTCATAGACGTCCTCGTAGAACTTCTCGGGAATGCCCCCCTTCATCTCGACGCACCAGTCATGCCAGCCATGGTACCCGGAGCGCATGACCTTGGTGCGTCCGGTGTAGGCCCTCGCGATACGGATGCTTGCCGTCGTGGCGTCGGATCCGGTCTTGAGGAAGATGCTCAGTTCCGCCGACGGGATGAGGGTGTTGAGCTTCTTTGCCAGCTCATTCTGATAGGGTTGGGTGAGACTGAAGCAGAACCCCTTGTCCTTTAACTGACGTATGACGGCGTCATCGACCTCATCCTCGCGGTAACCGAGAATGATGGGGCCGTAGCCGCAGAGGAAATCGATGAACTCGTTCCCGTCGACGTCGATGAGCCGGGAACCCTTCCCGTACTCGAGAAAGATGGGATACTCGCCCATGATGAAATCACCCGGTTTCCTGGCTCCCAGGACCCCGCCCGGGACGAGGGTCTTTGCCTCCTCGAAGAGTTCGACGCTTCTCTTTATGTTCAACTTCGGGGCTTCTTTCATGTGAACCTCCTTCATGGAAAACCTTTCGCCATTAAAGCTCGAACATGGACCGGATCGTCTCCGTCTGGTGTATCCGCGCGCCTCTTTTCAACAGTTCGGCGAGGAACCGGTCGGGGTCGATGCAGCCTTCGGGGGCGACGACACCCTTTACGGTGACCTCACCCCCGTCCATCATGAGGGCCGCTATGGACGCGGGAAGACCCGTGCCGGGGGCCATCCTGCCGACGATATCGGCGGTATAGGTCACCTGCTTCCCCTGTCTCTCACCTTTCACTATGACCTTAAGACCCGACGCCTGAGGACCGTTGTCCCTGTCTTTGGGGATGGTGTCCCAGAGCCTCAAGGCAAGGTCGTAGGGCACCACCTTCCCCCCCCTGACCTCGACGGGTTCGCTGCCGAGAAGGCCCATCGCCTTCTGCTCCTTGATAAGCTTGTCCACCCACAACGGTATGAGGGCCCCCTTTATGACCACCGTTTTCACCCCGGTGATGTAGCGCGGTATGGTGATGGGCTGGGGATGACCGACATAGCTTATCAGGCATTCCCCGAGGGGTTCGAGGAAATGCTCCACCTCCTCACCGCCGCCTCCGTCCACCTCGACCAGTCGGCCGTCGATATACTGCGGGATCTTGCCGAGGACCATGTGGAGGCTGTGGTCCCAGGCAGCGCCTGCAAGCTCCGCGATGCTCACGACCCAGTAGAGATATATCTCATCGACACGGTCGAGCCTGTTCGCGTACCACTTCACGAGAACGTTGTTCGTTCCCGGGTCCGATCCCATACCCGTGAGGACGGTTATACCCGCCTCCTTCGCCGCCGCGTCGATATCGGAGGCGAAGAGGATCTGCGCCGCCTCGTAATCGTCGCATATGTCGATGTAGTTGACCTTCGCCTCGACCGCTGCCCTCGCCACGGCCACGGCGGTCTTATAGAATGGTCCCGCACAGTTGACGACGACATCCGCCCCCTTGATCTCTCCAACCATCCCGGCGTGGTCATTGACGTCTATCCTCACGAGGGACACCTTCGGGCTGGCCCGCAATTTTTCCTGCACCCTGGCGGGATCGACATTGATATCTCCGAGCACCACCTTCTCTATTCGGTCCTGCTTGATGAGGTCTCGCGCGACCCCCTGGCCCATGCCTCCCGTTCCTCCCAGCACCAGTACCTTCATTCACCCTCCTTGTGACCCTTGACCCTTTGTCCTGAATACTCTCGTACCATCACTTATTGATATCGAAATCGCCTTCCAGGAGTTCCGTGAGCACCCCGTGAAGCCTACTCGGGTGATGCACGAAGGCATACCGCGTGCCGAAGAGTTCCCGGGGCTTCTTGTCGATGAGGTCCACGTTCTTCTCCTTCAGCTCGTCCATCGCCTTCGTGAGGTCGTCCACTTTGTAGGATATGAGAAAGACACCCTCTCCCCGTTTCTCGATGAACTTCGCCACCTCACCGTCGGGTGCCGTCGATTCCATGAATTCGACGGCGACCTCCCCGATGTAGTAGCGCGACACCTTGATCTTTTCCGATTCCGCGATATACTCGCAGGACGGGACAAGCCCGAAATCCTCCCGGTACACCCGCTTCGTCTCCTCCAGGTCACTCACCGCGAAGCATATGTGGTCGATCCTTTCGATCTTCATGCCCCCTCCTACCGGTTGTTTATCCTCTTCATTCCAACGGTCGTCATTGGCCTTTTTCTCCGACCGACGCAGCCTGATCTCCGCACTCTGTCAGTCCCCATCATGAACATGTTACCTCGCCCGCAAAGGCAGTCATGGGTTCAAACCGCGATCCGCCGTATCGCCCGCACCGCGGCATCGATGTCTTCAGGGGTGTTGAAGTACCCCATGCTGAGACGAACGGTGCCATCCGGGAATGTGCCGATCGTCCTGTGGGCCATCGGCGCGCAATGCAAGCCGACGCGCACCACAATATTGTACTGACTCCCCAGAACGTCCTCCGCTTCCCCGACACCAACACCGTCCGCGAACCATTCGAGGTTGATGGCACCGCATCCCAGGGAGCCTTCCGAGCCCTCGGGCAGCGTGCTCTCAAAGGTCACGGACACCGTCGCAGTCTGCTTGGCCGGGTCGAGGGGACCGTAGATCGCGACATTCTGCAGGTCGTAGATGCCGTCATAGAGTCTTTGCGTCAGTTCCTCCTCGTGACGGCGGATCTTCTCCACACCTTCCCCGAGAATGAACTCCACGGCGGCACCGAGACCGGCGATCCCCACGTTGTTCTGTGTACCGCTCTCCATCAGGTCGGGCATGAGATCGGGCTGGTGAAGGTCTTCGGACCTGCTGCCCGTCCCGCCCCGCATGAGGGGTCGCAAATCGATCCCCTCCCTCACGTAGAATCCTCCCGTCCCCTGGGGACCCATGAGCCCCTTGTGGCCGGTGAAGGCAAGGATGTCTATACCCAGGGCCTTCACATCAATAGGATAACAACCCGCTGTCTGCGCGGTATCGAGGAGAAGGGGGATATCACCGATAACGGCCCTTACCGCCGCCACATCCTGCAGGGTGCCACAGACATTCGATGCGTGGTTCACAACCACCAGCCGGGTATCTTTGCGGAGCAATCCCGCAAGGGCACTCACGTCCAGGAAGCCTTTTCGGTCACAGGGCGCGATATCGAGGGATATATGCCCGGTCTCCTGCAGATACACCAGGGGACGCATCACGGAATTGTGCTCCATGGAGGTTGTGACCACGTGGTCCCCGGGGTTCAGGTATCCCAGGAATACGGTGTTGAGCGCCTGGGTAACATTCAGCGTGAAGCAGAACCTGCAGGGATCGTCGGCATTGAAAAGACGGGCCAGGCTCCTGCGCGTCCCATCCACGACCTCCCCCGCCTCGCGGGCCAGCGGGTGACCGGAACGGCCGGGGTTCGCACCCACATCCTCCATGAAACGGACCATGGCCCGTATCGCCTGCGGCGGTTTCGGAAAGGAAGTCGCGGCATTGTCCATGTAAATGAGCCTTTTCTTCTCCATTCACGCATCCCTGCTGCCGAAAATCCCTCTTCCCGGGTACGGCCGGTATCGCCTGCCGATCCCCGGCCTCAGACCGAAGTACCTCCTCACCGGCCCTGCGCCTTGAGAGCAGCAAGCACCTTCTCGGGCGTGATGGGCAGGTCCTTGATCCAAACACCCACCGCGTCATAGACGGCATTCGCGATGGCCGGTGCCGTCGGAACCAGGCCCGGCTCACCAATGCCTTTTGCTCCATAAGGTCCGGCGGGATCGGGATCTTCGATGATGACCGCCTCCACGGGGATCCTGTCGTTTGCCGTCAGGATCTTGTAGTCGCGGAAGTTCGCGTTCACCACTTTTCCATCAACAACCTGCACTCTCTCGGTAAGACCGTAACCGACCCCTATGTATGCCGCACCGTATATCTGCCCCTTGACCAGGGTGGGATTGATGGCACGGCCCACGTCATGGGCGGAAACCAGTTTCACGATCTTCACCTCGCCGGTCTGCCTGTCCACCTCCACCTCGACGCCCGCCGTCCCGAAGGCATAGGTGCACGAATAATTGCCCTTCATCTCGGCGTTCAGCATCTGCGTTGGCGGATCCCAGAACACCTCCGCGACGACCGCTTTGCTCTCACCGACACCCACGTGAAGCCCGGCTGTCAGGATCTTGCTGACCTCGGTCTTGAAATGGGGATGGTCCGGGGCCTCCCTGGGATATATCATGCGGTTCTTCAGCTCAAGTTTGTCCGGGCTGTCGATCAACGTGTAATCCAGTTCAGGCGGCACGAACTCGGGGTTCTTCTTTTGCTGCTGTTTCAAGGTCCTCTTGACCAGTTTGGGGATGTACTCCACAGCGAGCTCCAGGATCTGGCGCTTCACCATCTCACCGGCCCTGACGGCAGCGTTGCCTGCGACAAAGGTATGCCTGCTGGCATGGGTACCGGCGTCCCAGAGCCCGAGAGCGGTGTCGCCGAAGACTATATTGACGTCCTCGGGCCGGAAACCCGTGGCCTCGGCAATTATCTGCGCGATGACGGTGGGCGATCCCTGGCCCTGATCGGTGCTGCCGGAAAGCACGTCCACCTCACCCTCCTCATTCACCTTGATCCGTATGCCCGTTCCATCCGAGAGATAGACCCGGGCCCCCCCGGCGACGTGGATGAGTGATGCCATGCCGACTCCCCGGCCGTTGCCCTTGCCCCGCTTCTCGTCCCATTTGATCTTCTCCTTCACCGTGATGATACATTGCTCCAGGGGACAGGTTGTGATCTTGAGGCCCATTGGCGTGACGTCTCCGGGATGGTTGCGGTTGATCATCCGGAACTCGGCCGCGTCTATGCCGGCCTTCTCCGCCAGGAGATCCATCGAGGTCTCCACCGCGAACGCCGCCTGCGGGTTCCCGTAGCCCCTCATGGCCTGGGAGTAGATGTTGTTCGTATAGACGCAGGTCGCCTGGAAGGAGACATTGGGCACGCGGTACATCGACGATATGGGCAGCATCATGACGGACGGCGTGGTCGCACCCCAGGAGGTGTAGGCGCCGTTGTCGAGGATGGCGTCGACCTTGCGGAAGGTCAGCTTCCCCTCCTTGTCGCACCCCTGTTCGATCGTGAACCGGGAGGCCTGCCGGGGAGGCAGCGCCATGAACTCCTCTTCCCTGGTGAATCTGATCTTTACCGGTCTGCGTGTCTTCAATGCGAGCTGAATGCAGACGAACTCATAGATATCCGTATCGAGCTTCGTGCCGAAGCTTCCCCCGACAACAGGGTTGAAGATCCGTATTTTCTTTCCCTTGAGACCGATGTTCCTGAGGTAGGCGGCGATCCTCTGCTTGGCCCCGAAGATGACGTTCGTCTGTGCGCAGTAGGTCAGATTGTTGTTGCTGTCAAACTCGGCAACACACCCGCTCGTTCCCATGCAGCACTGGTTGATCCACGGGGTTGTCACGTCGTGCTTCACGACATGGGCCGACTCCTCCCGGGCCTTATCGACGTCCCCGGCAGAGAACTTCCACGGCAGGGGAAGGATGTTGCTTCTCAGCGGACGGCCCCTCGCGTCGGTCTCATGGATGAGCGGCGCGTCCGGCTTCATGGCCTCCATGGGATCGAATATCGCCGGCAACGGTTCGTATTCCACCTCTATGAGCCCGAGAGCCTCCTCGGCGATCTCGGGTGTGACGGCCGCCACCGCCGCGACCTCATCCCTGAACTGGCGGACGACATCTCGCTTGAGGACCGTCTGGTCGCCGAGAAAGCCCACCCTCACGTCAGGGATATCATATCCGGTGATCACGGCGCGCACCCCGGGCAGCTTCTTCGCCTTCTCCGTGTTGATGGATCTGATCCGCGCGTGAGCGTACCGGCTGTACAGTATCTTCCCGTGCAGCATACCGGGCCGCTTATACTCGTCTATATACACCGCGTGACCGGTGACCTTGTCGATCTCGGCGGTTCTCGGAACATTCTTTCCAACATGCAGCAAGTTCTCCATTGCCTCCTCCTCGAGCTGAGCACAGCTCAGCGGTATCGTTGAAGTCCGTGGACCGATCCACCTATTTCTTCATTCTCTCTGCCGCCTGCTGTATCGATTCAACGATCTGGACGTACCCGGTACACCGGCAGATATTTCCCGCTATGCTGGTCCGGATCTCGTCCTCCGTCGGATCGTTCTTCTTGTCGAGGAGGGCCTTGGCGGACATGATCATGCCACTCGTGCAATAGCCGCACTGAACACCGTTGTTCTCTATGAATGCCTGTTGAATGGGGTGGAGCGTGCCGTCCGGCGAGGCGACACCTTCGATCGTGACCACCGACCTTCCCTCGACCTCCATCACGGGATACAGGCACGAGTTCACGGCCTCACCGTCAACGATCACGGTACACGCGCCGCACTCACCCACCCCGCATCCTTCCTTCGTACCCGTCAGCTCGAGGACTTCCCGCAACAGGTGGAGAAGCGTCCATTTCGGGTCGACCTCCACGATGACCTCTTCGTTATTCAGAGTGAACACCACCTCTTTCTTCATCATGAACCCCCTCCTCACCAGAGCCTGCCCGGAAACACCATGCTGCTCGCACCCACCGCGCGCTCAATGGACGTGAGAACCGCGCGTTTCGTAAGCACCCGTACCATGTCCCGCCTGTACCATGCTTCCCCTCTAAAGCTGTCACGGGGCTGCGATTCCGACCCGGCGATCTCGCCGAGCTCTTCCAGGGCCTTCTCCGAGATCGTCCTGCCCTTCAAGCTCTCTTCGGCCCTCTTCGCGCGTATCGGCCGCGGCGCCACAACGCTCATCGCGATCCGGACATCTTCGAGACTGAGCCCTTCCGCCTCGAGACGTTTGACGGTCTCCGACGCGTCACCGCCAAAAGCGTCCCTGCAGCCGCCCTCACTGCCGCCGATCTTCACCGTCACCCGCGCCGCTATACCGAGGATGGGCAGGTCCATTGCCATACGTCTCGCGTGCTTTATGTAGGCAGAACCCGTCCGCGGACCGAAGGCCGGCATGACGAAAGCGGTCACGAGCTCGCCCTTTTCCAGCGCCACCCTGTTTGGTCCAAGGAAGAGATCGTCAACGGAGAGCTGGCGCTCCCCCGATGTGCCGGTGATAACAGCGACGGCATCGAGAACGAGAAGCGGACATGCCGTGTCCGCCGACGGGGCCGCGTTGCAAATATTCCCTCCAATGGTCGCAACGTTGCGTATCTGCCGGGAACCCACCACACCGGCCCCTTCCGCGAGGGCGCTGCAATGCTCCCGGATGAACTCGTCGTTGGCGATCCGGGTGTGGGTCACCCCGGCACCTATCCTGACACCGTTCTGCACGTCAATGCCGGAGAGACCGCTGACGTTTCTCAGCGATACCAGGTTAGCCGGAGAGAGCTTCCCTTGCCTCGTGAGAACCATGATGTCGGTACCTCCGGCGATATACTTCGCGTTTTCAAGGCTATCCATGAGGTCGATGGCCTCTTTGACCGTATGCGGCTTGTGATAATCACAGGCTTTCACATGAACCCCCTTTGCAATCCTTTCTATCCTGTAAAACCCGTCTATGAATCCCTTTCGTCAAAAACCCTTTTCGTTTTACGTTCCGATCTCGGAAGGGAGCCGTAATCCTCCACCTCCACGTCACAGCTCACGAGCACCTGTCTCTTGACCTCCTTTTCTATGGTCTTGCGGATGTGCTTATCGGCGTCGTGGGACTTCTCGGTCCCCTGCGCCCGCTCCACCCTGATCGTCATGTGGTCCTTGCCGCCCTTGTCCTTTCTGTAGAGACGGACCTGGTATTCGCTGCCGACCTCCCTGATGCTGGAGAGTATCTGGTCTATGTGGCTGGGATAGATGTTCACGGCCCTGAAGATGAACATGTCGTCGCTTCGTCCCAGTATCCTGTCATGACGGGGCATGAGACTGCCACAGGGGCATTTTCCCGGCATGATCCTTGTCAGGTCCCTCGTGCGGTAGCGGATGAGGGGCGCCGCCTCCTTACGAAGCGTCGTCACCACCATCTCCCCCACCTCGCCTTCGGGTACCGGTTCAAGCGTTTCAGGGTTCAGGATCTCCAGTATGTAATAATCGGCCCAGTAGTGGATGCCGGTGTGGTAGCGGCAATCGAGACCCGTTCCCGGACCGTAGAGCTCCGTCATGCCCGGAATGTCGAAGAGCTGGTCGAAGGCCACTCCTGAAAGCTCGGATATCCTCTGGCGCATGGCATCGCTCGCCCTCTCGGAACCGAAGATCATCTTCCTCAAGGGGATCTTCCCCCGAAGGCCCTTCGCCTCGATGAGCTCCGCCATGAGAAGGCCCATGGAAGCGGTACAGGTCATGACCGTCGTCCCGAAGTCCTCCAGGAACTGGCACTGCATGTCCGTGTTCCCCGGGCCGATGGGGATGGACATGGACCCGAACCGTTCACATCCGTTCTGGAAACCCCATCCCGCGGTCCAGACACCGTATCCCACGGCTATCTGGATCCTGTCCTCGGGTGTGCAGTCCGCGTACGAATAGCACCGGGCGAACATGTTGGCCCAGTCGTCGATGTCCTTCGCCGTGTAGCAGAGCACTTTCCGTTTGCCCGTTGTTCCGCTCGACGCGTGAATGCGGACCACATCTTCAAAGGGAACGCTCCTCAAGGGAAAGGGGTATCCCTCCTGAAGGTCCTTGCTCGTCGTGAAGGGCAGCTTGTGAATGTCCGTGAGGGAGTTTATATCCCCCGGTCTCACCCCTGCCTCGTCGAGCTTTCGCCGATAATGCACGGAACCATTGTATGCGTGCTCGACGGTCCACTTCAGCCCGTCGAGCTGGAGAACTTTCAGTTCCTTTTCCGATCTCACTTTTGAATCGAATGGCCGCTCCATGTTCACTGTCCTCCTCTTGCCCCTGGCATGCCCTTCTCGCGGCATGCCGATCTTCACTGTCTCAGTTTCCTTGTCTCTTCCTCATCGATCTCGAGTGTCTTCGGATCGACCGCCACTTTGTAGTCCGACCTCGCGCTTTCAGGGCTCACATATCCCTCGCGGACGTCATTGAGCACCAGCTCCGGGTCCCGTTCACCGGCGCTGCCGTAGCCGCCGCCGCCAGCGGCGTCTATGATCACCACGTCGCCGGGCTTTAGCTGGGTCAGCCCGTAGGAGTTCCCCGGCACGCCGTTCACCAGGAACTGTGCCTTCGCCCCGGGCTTTCCTCCGAAAAGGCCCTCTGCCGGATAGATGTAACGGCCCGCCTGGATCCCCAGATTAACAGGGGGAATGGGGGCATACTCATCATCAGGGACCCTGAATACCTCTCGCTTCCCCAGCCCGCCCTTCATCCTGCCGGCACCGCCGGAATCGGCGACTATCTCCCGTTTCTCCACAATAAGCGGCGTGTCGCTCTCGAAGATCTCAACGGGCGTGTTCGCCCCGTTGGCCGGGAAGATGTAGACATAGTTGCCGTCGTTGCGGGCCCCCGCCCCCATGCCGCCGCCCCTGATGATGACGCTGTGCCAGGGCCTCGCGTCCTTTCTCTTCCCGTAGAAGACGTTCATCGCCGCCGGTGTGCCGCCTGACGCGGCTATCACCTTGCCGGGCAGCACGTCGGACAGCGCCCGGTATATGACCTCCGTCAGAAAGTGGCCCACTCCCATGCGTGCCGCCACGGCCGCGGGGAACTTGCAGTTGACGACGGTTCCCTCGGGCGCGGTCAGCCTGATCGGTCGCGCGCATCCGTCATTGTTGGGGATGTCCGGCGCGAACATGCTCTTTACCGCCATGAAGACATAGGCATACGTGAAATTGTATACCACATTGCCGCCCCAGTTCACCTGTCCCGACGACCCCTCGAGATCGACGATGATATCGCTTCCCCTGATCTCCACCTTTGCCTCGATGATGATGTCATCCTTCCCCTTCATCTGCTCGATGACACCCCTCGTCCGGTACACTCCGTCAGGGATCCTCTCGATCTCTTCCCTCATGCTCTTCTCGGTGAGACCGATGATCTGGTCCGCGAGGTCGTCGAGGTTCTCAAGATCGCTCTCCTTGAGCATCTGGCAGATCTTTTCACCGCAGACGTGGTTCGCGGCTATCTGGGAACGGATATCTCCGATGACCTCATCGGGGGTCCTCACGTTCCAGCGGATGAGGTCGAGAACGGACTCGTTCAGCACGCCCTTGTCGTAGAGCTTCACCAGGGGAATGAAGATCCCCTCCTCAAAGACGTCATGGTTGTCGGACGCGACGCGTCCGCCGATATCCGAATGATGGAAAACGCAGGCGGTGAACGCGACCAGTCTGTCCTTGTAGAATATGGGGCTCATGACGCAGACATCGTTGAGATGTCCCGCGAGCGCCCAGGGGTCATTAGTGATGAAGGCGTCTCCCTCGCTGTAAAAGTCAAGGGGATACTTGTTCACAAGGTTCTTGATGCCGAGGGCCATCGCGCCCGACTGTCCCGGCGTGGCAAAGGTACCCTGCGCCAGTTCCCTGCCGAAACGGTCGGTGAACATGCAGGTGTAATCGTGCGCGTCCCTGAGGAGACTCGAAAAGGCGGTGCGGGCGACGCTGCCGTCCGCTTCATCCACGATGGAGATGAGCCGTCTCCACAGGATCTCGAGTGTTATCGGATCGAAGGTACGAGCCATCAGCACACCTCCTTGAGATCGATCCAGAGGAACCCGAAGTCATCGACGGACACGCGGGCGTCCTCACCCACGATGAGGGTGGACTCTTTCTCTTCGATGATCGCGGGACCGGGAAATCGTGCCGACGGAAAGAGACCGTACCGGTCGTAAACGGTATGGGGGATGAAATCCTTCGAAACGGGCGAATAGGCAAGCCGCTGGCCCTTGACCGCCTTGTCGAGGGTCCCGACCCTTCCTTCGATCTTCGGCAGCTGCAGAAGCTTCTCGGGGAGGCTGGCCCTGACCTTGAAGTTGATGAACTCCACCTCCGAATCCGGGTACGTCCTCCCGTAGAGCTTCCGGTACGCGTCATCAAAACGCTGCCTGACCTCGGCCTTCGTCACCTTCGTGAAATCCCCGTCGGGTAAGGAGATGTTCATCTCCGAGCCCTGTCCGACAAAACGCATGTCAAGGGACCGTTCAAATCGGATCGTGTCGGTCGTGGCCTCCTTCTTCAGTATCTCGGCGGCATCCTGTTCAAGCCCTTTGAAGATGTCCTCTACGTCCCCGAAGGAGGCGTCCCCCAGTGACACCTTGTGGCTTCTCAAAAGGTCGAAGGCCCGCGGGGCCGTAAAGAACCCCATCGCCGAGCCGACTCCCGCGTTCGGCGGAATGAGCATCCGCGGCGACCCCAGCTTCTTCGCGAGCCCGTAGGCATGGACCGGCCCGGCACCGCCGAAGGCCGCTATGGTGACGATCTTGGGATTGCCTCCCTTTTCCGCGATGTGCGTCTTTGCCGCCGCCGCCATCGTCTCGTTGATGAGGTCGTGTATGCCCCAGACGGCCTGAATGAAGGAAACACCCAGCGGCTTCGCGATCCTCTCCTCTACACCGCGGCGGGCCCCCTCCTTGTCGAGCTTCATCGTGCCCCCGAGAAAGTAGTTCTCGTCGAGGTACCCCAGCAGGAGGTCGGCATCGGTCACACAGGGGTCCTGTCCTCCCCTGCCGTAGCAGATAGGTCCGGGGTCCGCGCCGGAGCTTTCAGGCCCCACCTGCAGCGTCCCCAGCTTGCTCACCTTCGCGATGCTGCCGCCACCGGCCCCTATCTCCATGAGGTCGACAACGGGGACCTGGATGGTGAGCCCGCTTCCCTTCATGAACCTCTGGACCCTTCCCACCTCGAAGGTGGGAACGACACCGGCCACCCCTTTCTGGATGAGGCACGATTTCGCCGTCGTACCGCCCATATCGAAGCAGAACATCTCGGGGATGTTGAAATGCTTCCCGTAGTACTGGCCGGCGATGACCGCAGCCGTCGGCCCCGACTCGATGATGCGCACGGGAAACCGCGCGGCCGTGTCGACAGAGGTGACGCCTCCGCTCGACAGCATGATGAAGAGCTTGCCCGTGAAGCCTATGGACTCCAGCCGTCCCGACAGCTTCGACAGGTACCGTCCCGTGAGGGGTTTGACGTACGCGTTCGTCACCGTGGTGCTCGTCCTTTCATACTCCTTTATCTGCGGAAGGACGTGATAGGAGATGGACGTGGAGACCTCCGGCGCCTCCCTGTGGATGATCTCCTCGATCATGCGCTCGTGGACAGGGTTCTCGAAGGAGTTGAGAAGGCACACGGCAATGGACTCGACACCCATATCGAGAAGCGCCCTCACGGTCCTTCTCGCGTCTTCCGGGTCGAGGGGCGTCAAGATGGTCCCGTCGCTGCGAATCCTTTCGTCCACCTCCAGGCGAAGTCTCCTGGGGATCAGCGGCTGCGGGAATTCCGCGAATATGTCGTAGGGAGCGTAGCGGATCTCGCGGCCTATCTCCAGAACGTCCCTGAACCCTTTCGTCGTGATGAGGCCCGTTTTCGCTCCCTTTCTCTCGATTATGGAGTTGATGACGAGCGTCGTCCCGTGGATGAGCTCGTCCAGCTTCCCCACGAAATCGGGGGTCGTCTTCTCGAGGCCCCGTATCCCCTCCTCCACGGCATCCGACGGGTCCCGGGGCGTGGTCAGGCACTTGCCGGTCTTTATCTCCCCCGTTTGGTCATCGAGCAGGACAAAATCAGTGAAGGTGCCTCCGATATCGCAACCCAGCCGGTAATACCTGTCTTGCATGTGATCCCCCTTTTGAGAACCGTTCAAACCATTTGAACCGTTTGAACCGTTTGAAAAACAAAATCAGATACGGAACTCACCGGGAATGCCCGGACCTCCGTGAACGGTCCGGGCTCCCTTTTCCATTGCCCCCTTGCCCTAAAAGAGACCCGGCTCCTCGAATTCTCCGAATACATCCCTGAAGACCCTGGCCATCTCACCCACCGTCGCGTATGCCTTGCACGCCTCCACGAGATAGGGCATGACGTTCTTCCCGGCCCTCGTCGCCGCTTCCAGATCCTTGAGGGTACGCGTCACCTCCCGGTCGTTGCGCTCCCTGCGGAGTTGCTTCAGGGCTTCGACCTGCTTTTTCGCGGACTCTCCCGTGTATTCGTGGAGCTCCACTTCCATCGGTTCGCCCTCGGTGTGGATGTTGAGCCCCACCTTCTTCAGCTCCCCGGACTGCAATCCCTTTTCATACGCGTAGGCCTGCTGTGATACAAGTCGCTGCACGTAACCGGTGGCAACCGCCTGCACGATGCCGCCGGCCTTTTCGATCTTATCCATCTCCTCTTCTATCTTCCCCTCCATCTCCTTCGTTATGGTCTCTATGAAGTAGCTGCCCGCCAGCGGGTCCACGGTATCCCTCAGACCGATCTCGTCCATGAGGAGCTGGAGGGTACGAAGGGATATGATCGCGGAGTGCGGCGTCGGGATGGTATACGCCTCGTCGTAGCTGCACAGGGCGATCGTCTGGGCCCCGGCAAGAGCGGCGGAAAGGGCGTAATAGGCGCCGCGCATGATGTTGTTCTCAGGCTGTGCCTTGGTGAGACCGTAACCACCCCCTCCGAAAAGACCCCTGAGGTACATGTTCGAGTCCTTCTTCACCCCGTATTTCTCCTTGAGGTTCCGCGCCCAGAGCTTGCGTGCCGCCCTGAACTTGGCGACCTGCTCCCAGATGTTGCCGAAAACGTTGAGATTGAAGGAGAAACGGCCGACGAAATCGTCAACGTCGTATCCCCGTTTCAGGACGTTATCTATATAGGCGTTGGCGATGAGGATGGCATAGCCTATCTCCTGGGCAGGCGTCGCCCCGGACTCTCTGATATGATAGCCGCAGATGCTCACCGGATTCGTGCGGGGCAGGACATTCATCGAATACTCGATGGTATCGCCGATGAGGTTGACAGCGGGTTCAACGGGAAAGATCCAGGAGCCCCTTCCGATCATCTCCTTCAGGATATCGTTCTGCGGCGTCGCCGAGATCTTCTTCGGATCGAACCCGTATTTCTCGGCCACGGCCTGGTACATCGCAAGCATGATCGAAGCGACGGCGTTTATGGTCAGACCGGACCCGATCTTCTCGAGGTTGATGCCGTTAAAGGCTATCTCGAAGTCCCTGAGGGAATCGATGGCCATTCCGACCCTGCCCACCTCGCCCTCGGCCATGGGATCGTCGGAATCATACCCCATCTGCGTGGGAAGATCGAAGGCAACGTTGAGACCCGTCTGGCCATGGGATATCATGAGCTTGAAACGCTCGTTCGATTCCTCGGGCGTACCGAAGCCGGTGTACTGCCGCGTCGTCCATGCCCTGCTCCGGAACCCCTCGGGATGTATCCCGCGGGTGAAGGGATACTGGCCCGGCGGCGCGAGGTCCTTCTCGTAGGAAAACCCTATGCGTTTGAGGTCCTCGGGGCCATAGCACGCCTTGACATGTATCCCCGACTGCAGGGTCACGTCGGTGATCCTGTCCTTCTCATCCTTGGTATATTTCGCCACTCCCATTGCATGCCTCCTCAGGACTTCTTCACGTTTTCATTGATGAAGCTCGTGATCTCCGAGAACGGTGTCCCCCCGGGGAACACCCCTTTCGCCCCCAATTCCTTGAGCTTCGGGATATCCCGCGCGGGTATGACCCCGCCGACGACGACCATTCTGTCGTCGATCCCTTCCTCGCGGGCCTTCTTCATCAACTTCTCCGTAATGGGAATATGGGCTCCGCTCATGATGGACAGACCGATGACGTCCACATCCTCCTGGATGGCGATCCTGACGATCTGATCCACCGTCCGGTGCAGTCCCGTGTAGATCACCTCCATACCGGCTTCCTTGAGCGCGTGGGCGACCACCTTTGCCCCGCGGTCGTGTCCGTCCAGTCCGGGCTTCGCAACTAAGATCTTGATGGGCCTTGTGTCCAAATCAGTGCCTCCTTCATTGTCTCATCATCCCTGTCTGCCGCTACACCGTTTTGCCCGCATCGAGTTCCTGAATGATGATGTCCATCCCTCTCAGGATATGTTTCTTGACCAGCTCTTCGACCTTCTTCTTGTCTTTCTTTCGCATCGCCTCGACCATCTTCTCGTGGTCACGCAGCGACACCCTCGCGTAATCCTCACAGGCGAGAAGGGGCCTCCGGTAGCGATGAATGGCATCCCTGAAGGAATTTATCAGGGAGTAGAGCTTGCCGCTCCCCGCCGCCTTGTATATGATCTCGTGGAACTGGGTGTTGAGCTGCATGAGTCTGTCCGTGTTGTTGCCTTTCCTCTCAAAAACCTTCCTGTAAGCGTCTATGCTGTCTTCCAGTTTCTTCAGTATCGCCTCGGTGATGTGCTCCGTGGCAAGGTACGCGGCGTAGCTTTCGAGAAGGGCCCTGATGCCCAGGGTCTCCTCTATCTCCTCCCGGTTGAGGCCCTTCACGACAAACCCGCGGACCCCGCTGCGCTCTACAAGACCTTCCTGTTCCAGCTTCTTTACCGCCTCCCGCACGGGAACCCGGCTCACCTCCATCTGTGCCGAAAGCTGGTTCTCGATGAGGCGCTGTCCCGGAGGGATGTCCCCCTTGATGATGGCCTGTTTGAGATAGTCATAGGCCACGTCCCCCATGGAACGGGGTTTGCCCAAAGCCCTGATCCCTTTAAGGGGACCCGTTCCTGCCGATGTCTTTCTTGAGGTGTCTTTCATCTCGTCTCCATTCAGTCCGCGCCTTTGGTGTCTTATCAACCATATCTGTACTGCACGCCAAATTCACCTCCCGGATAGTCCCAGGTTATCGACCCATAGATACAGGCTATCATGCAGGTGCCGCATTCCAGGCATCCGGCATACTCGACGACCATCTCTCCCGTCTCTTCGTTGAAAGAATACAGGTGTGCCGGGCAAACCGCGATGCACATGCGTTCCTTACAGGCCGCGCAGATGCTTTGGTCGAGAAGGATATGGCTCTTCGTGTCGTTCTTTATCGCGTTGAGGGCAAGCTTCTCTTCCACCTTCATCGTCATAATCTCCTCGCCGCCAGAAGGTCCTTCAGGGTCTCCATGTTAAGCACATATTTCTTCGCGACCCGTTTGGCTGTCTTATAAAGGCCTTCCTTCGGTCTGTCTCCCACGGTGAAGAGCTCGTCGAAGAGCTCACACATGAACCTGGGGTAAACGGTGAAAAACCTGCGTCTGTCAAGGACCTCCCGGGAATGGCGGAAGGTCTCCATGTCGGGCAGCACAAAGCTCTCTCTCAATCTCTTCTCGTAGCGCGACAGGGAATTCTCTGAGAGGTCGTTTTCGTTGAGGGCCAGGACGGCGGTATCGGCTGCCATCACGCCCGAGGCGATGGCGAACTCCATACCTCTCACCGTGAGGCCCAGGTTAAGGGCAAAGCCCGCCGCGTCCCCCGCGACCAGCATGCCGCCCCTGTACAGCTTCGGGGCCGCGCCTATCCCCGCCTCGGAGATGACGTGCGCCGAGTATTCCCTGAGTTCGCCTCCCCGGATCCACCGTTCTACCTCGGGACGGCCGGTGAAACCTTCCATGAGCCCCGGGGCGTCGATGTCTCCCGCGCCGTGTATAAGGGAATCGATACCGACAACAAGGCCTACCGACAGGGTGTCGCGGTTCGTGTAGAGAAAGCCTCCCCCGAACATGCCCCGCGTCACGGACCCCATAAAAAGTCCCGCCAGCCCCTCATCGGGACCGAGGCCGAAACGCTCCTCGATGGTCTTTTCATCGAGCTGGTATATCTCCTTCACAGCCACCGCCAGGTTCTCCGGCCTGTGAGGCTGTCGTAAGCCCGCCTTCTGCGTGAGGAAGGACAGCGCGCCGTCGGCCGCTATGACAACGTGGGCCCCGATCTCTTCGGTGCCGGACCGTATCCCCGCCACCTGACCGTCCTCGTAAAGGAGCTCGTCCACCTTCTTCCGCGGGATGATGAAGGCCCCCTTCGCCGTCGCCTGTTCAGCGAGCCAGCCGTCGAGCTTCGCCCTCAGAACGGTATGGCTCATGAAGGGTTCCTTTTTCCATCTCTCGTTCCCGTATTCGAACTGCAGGGCGCTGCCCTCGTCGAGAACGGTGATCATCTCCCTGACAACATGGCGTTCAAAGGGCGCGGAATCGATGATCCCGGGAAGATATGGCCGGATGGGGTCGACGTAGACGCGGCCACCCGTGACATTCTTGCTCCCCGGCGCGTCGCCGCGTTCGAGGAGGATCACCTGTCTGCCGGCATCCGCAAGGCGGTACGCCGCGGACAGCCCCGCAAGCCCCCCTCCGACAACAATGGCATCGATCTTATCCACGAGGAACCACCTATCCCCTTTCCTTGCGCTTGCCGATCTCTTCCGTCATCGCCGGGAGCACCTCGAAGAGGTCGCCAACGATGCCGTAATTTGCATAGTTGAAAATGATCGCGTTGGGATCGCGGTTGACGACAAGGACGACCTTCGACGTATCCATGCCCATGATGTGGTGGATGGCGCCCGAGATGCCCGCCCCGATGTAGAGTTTCGGGGACACCGTCTTGCCGCTCTTCCCTATCTGGTCCGCCTGGTCCCGCCACTTCGCATCGACAACGGACCGCGTGGCCCCGACCGTACCGCCTATGGCCGCCGCCAGGTCCTCGATGAGCTTGAAGTTCTCCGCGGCCTTGAGCCCTCGTCCGCCCGCCACGATGAGGTCGGCCTCGGTGAGGTCCACAGCATCGCTTTTTGTCTCCTCGACGCGAACGACACGGGTATGAATGGCACCCGTGAGCGACCCCGCTGTCCTCTCCTCGTACTCCCCTTTGATCCCTTCAGGCATATCCATGGCAAAACTGTTGGGGCGCGCCGTCACGACCACGGGAGAAGCCGGGAAGGCGACCTCCGCGAACACCTTGCCCCCGAACATGGGTCTCACGAACGTCATCGGATCGTCGAACCAGTTCGCCCCCGTCACGTCGGAGACCATGCCCGTTGCAAGCATAATGGCAACGCGGGGAAAAAAATCGCGGCCTGTTCCCGTCGCCCCGGCCACTATCATCCGCGCGCCAGTCTCGGCGGCATAGCCTGCCAGCGCCCGGGCGTAGCCCTCCGGGCTGTATGCCGCAAGTTCGGGGTCGCTAAAGCGCACCAGCTTGCGTACGCAGGACAGGAGCCTACCCTTGAGAGTATCGGACATCGCGCCGAAACACACTGCCTCCACGCTGAACCTGCCGCTCGCGGCCAGCTTCTCCGCTTCACAGAGAAGTTCCAGGGAAGCCTTCCTGGGCTCATCACCCTTCGTTTCCACGAACACAAGGACCTTGTCCATCTTTCCCCCTGTCTTATATAACCCTCTCGACGTCCATGAGGATCCTCACCGCCTCGGCTGCCGCCTCCCGGGCTTCTCCGGGGATAAGCTGAACCGCCGGCCGTTTCTTCGGCGGAAGATAGCGCACTATCTTCGTCTTCGAGTTCTCGGGAGCGGCCATGTCCTTCGTGAATCCCAGGTCCTCGATAGTGAGCTTCGGTATCTGCACCTTCATGGCCTTCATGACGCCCGTGATCAAGGGCACCCTGGGTTCATTGAGGCCTTTCTGCGCCGTGAAGACGGCGGGAAGATCAACTTCGACGACCTCTTTCGCACCCTCGAGAGACGATTCCGCCATGGCCTTGCCGTCGGAGATGTCCAGCTTTACAACAACGCCCACGTGAGGCAGGCCCAGGAACTGGGCCACCATCTGGGGCACCTCGCCGCGGTCCGCATCGATGGCCTGCCTGCCCGTGAGGAGAATGTCGAAGGTTTCCCTTTCAAGGGCCTTGAAAAGCGCGAGAGCCGTACTGTAACCGTCCCTTGCCGCATAGGCCTCATCCTCGATGAGCACGGCCTCATCGGCACCCATGGCGATGGCCGTTCGCAGGGCCTCCATCGCCTTCGGACCCCCGAGGGACAGGGCCTTCACCTTCCCGCCATGCTTTTCCTTTATCCTGAGAGCTTCTTCGAGAGCGAACTCATCGAAGAGGTTGACGGCGAACTTGGGCTCAATATTGAGGTCTTTGCCGCTCGCCCCTATCTCGACGAGCGCCTCAGGATCGGGAACCTGCTTCACGAGAACTATGATATCCATTGTGTCTCACCTCGCATCCCGTCATCCGGGCAAACACATCCACTATTTGCCGATAAGCATCCTGCCCATGAAATCCTTGAGGATCTCGTGCGTGCCGCCTCCATAAAGGAGGAAGCGCGCGTCCCGGAAATGACGCTGGGGATTGTATTCGTTGGCGAAGGCGTTGGCGCCCCAGATCCTCGTCACCTCGTCTACGACCTTGAGGCACGTTTCCGTTGCGAACATCTTTGCCATGGCCGCCTCGAGACGACTCGGGAGCTTTTCCTTGATCTTCCACGCGGCCGAGTAGATGAGAAGCCTGCTCGCTTCCATCTCGGTTGCCATGTCCGCGAATTTCGCCCTGATGAGTTGATAGGTACCGATGGGCTTTCCAAAGGCTATCCTTTTCCTCGCGTACTCGAGACCCTCATCGTAGGCCGCCTGGGCTATACCCATCGCCATGGCGGCTGTCATGACCCTCACCTCGTCGAGGATCTCCGCGAGATACTCGACGCCCTTGTTGAGCTCCGCGCCCAGCAGGTTCTCTTCCGGAACCCTGACATTGTCGAAGACCAGTTCACCGGTAATCGTCCCCCTGCACCCAAGCTTGTCGAGGATCTGGCCGGGTGAAAATCCGGGGGTCCCTTTCTCGACAAGGAAGAAATTAAGCCCTTTGGCTCCAAGCGAGGGGTCCGTCGTGGCGAGCACCGTCGCGAAATCGGCGTGGGGACCGTTGGTGATCCACATCTTCGTGCCGTTTATGATCCATTCGTTCCCGTCCTTGACCGCCGTCGTCCTCGTGGCGGAAAGGTCGGAACCCGACTGGTCCTCCGTGAAACACATGGTCGCGACCTTGTCTCCTCTCATGGCCGGGTAGAGACAGCGCTCCTTGATAGCCTGCGAACCGAAACGATATACGAAGTAGGTGCCCATGAGGATGTTCATGATGACACTCTGGGCAAATCCCACCGAACCGCGCGCGATCTGCTCGTAAAAGATCATTGCCGTCACCGGGTCGGCGTTCATGCCGCCTATCTCTTCGGGGTAGCGCAGGCCGAGATATCCCAGCCTCGTGAACTCCCTCCACAGCTCCCAGGGGAACTCGTCCTTCTCGTCGATCTCGCGGGCCCTGGGCACGACCATGCGGTCAACGGTGTCTGTTATGATCTTCTTGAAGAACTGCTGCTCCTCTGTAAACGCGAAATCCATAGACCCCTCCTTCAGTTGATCTCGAACTCACATTTTTTCATCGTGTCTTTCGCGATGATCGTTTTCAGAATCTCCGACGTCCCTCCTCCGAAAAGGAGGAACCGGCCATCCCTGAAGTACCTCTGGGCCGGGTATTCTTCGGCCACGCCGTAGGCGCCATGTATCCTCGACACCTCGTCGACGACGAAACAGGCGGCCTCCGTCGAGTAGAACTTCGCCATGGCGGCCTCTTTCACCGTCAGGGAACCCCTGTCTTTCAGCCACGCGGCATGGTAGGTGAGAAGCTCGGCCGACCTGATCCGCACCTCCATCTCCGCTATCTTTTCCTCTATGAGCTGGAACGTGCCGATGGGCCTTCCGAAGGCCTCGCGCTGCCGCGCGTATCGAAGGCCCGAAACGAAGGCGCTCTTCGCGAGGCCAAGTCCCAGGCCGGCTATCATGATCCGTATCTCGCTGAGAATATCGCTCAGGTACTTCGCGCCCTTCCCTTCCTCACCCATGAGGCTGTCCGACGGGATCTGGCACCCGTCGAAGATGAGTTCCATCGTCGCCGCTCCCCGTGCGGACATCTTCTCTATCTTCTGCCCCACAGAGAAGCCGGGCGTGCCTTTTTCGACGAGGAAGAAGCCTATCCCTCCGAGCCTCTTCTCAGGCGCCGTGGTCGCGGCCACGGTGACGAAATCGGCAACGTCGCCGTCCGTGATCCAGAGCTTCCGGCCCGTCAGCAGGTATCCCTTTTCATTCTTCACCGCCCGGGTCTTTATCCCCCCCAGGTCGGAACCACAGTCAGGCTCGGTAAAAGCGATCGTCCCGATCTTCTCCCCCCTGATCGCCGGGAAGAGGCACCGTTCTTTCTGCTCCCCCGTACCGAACCTGTGTATGAAGTCCGTACCCATGAGGCACTGCATCGTGGCGATCGCCGCGAAGCCGATCGAGGCCCGCGCCAGTTCCTCCGAAAGAATGGTGAACATGACGCAGTCCGCACCCATGCCTCCTATCTCCTCCGGGTACCTGATACCATAATATCCCAGAGAGCCCAGTTCCCGGAACAGGTCCCTGGGGAAGGTGTCACTGCGGTCGATGGAATCCGCGAAGGGGGCCACGATGCGCTGAACAGCCCGCGACACCTGCTCCCTGAAGAATCTCTGTTCCTTCGTCAGCGAAAAGTCCATTTCGGCTCCAATTCATCGAGTATCTTCCGGACCGCGCTATAGGGGTCCATCCTGCCGGAGCGGACCTCACCGGCCACTTCCTTGAATGTCCGGGCGGCAGTCAACCTCTCGGATATCTCCTGCCACAGTTCCTCCTTCAGAAGGGCCACCATGAACGCCTCAGCGTTGTCCGCCTTCCGCTGCGTCCGGCCCTTCCTGCCGGACCGCTGCCAGTGGTCCTCCATCGCCTCCACGAGGGCGTCTATGCCGGTACCATGCTGTGAATCGGTGAGAAGGACGGGAACGTCCCAACCGTTCGACCGCGCCGTCAGCCTTGAAGCAAGAAGGATGTCGCGCGCGGCATCCTCCGCCCCGGATGTATCCGACTTGTTGACCACGATGATATCCCCGATCTCCATAAGTCCCGCCTTGAAAAGCTGGATCTCATCGCCGTATTCGGGCGTGAAGACCGTGATGACCGTATCGCAGAGAAAGAAAAGGTCCTTGTCTGTCTGCCCGGCACCGATGCTCTCCACGATGATGTGGTCCTTGCCCAGACCCTCCATCACGTAGGCCGCGGCGGCGGCCGCCCTGGCGATACCCCCCGGGTGGGAACGATGCGCCATGGACCGGATGAAAACGTTGTGTTCTTCGGCCCCCTTCATGCGAACGCGGTCACCGAGAAAGGCCCCCTTTCCGTTGACACTTGTCGGGTCGGTGGCTATGACTCCGACACTGCTGCCCTTGCCCGCAAGCAGGAGAGCAAGCTGTCCTATGAGGGTGCTCTTGCCTGCCCCGGCCGGACCTGTCACCCCGATGATATGCGCCTTACCCGTGTGCGGGAAAAGGAGCGAGAGCTCCTGATAGGCCTCACGGTCCCCGTTCTCGATTCCCGTGATGAGCCGGGCCGCGCTCTTTTCGTCGCCCTTCAGGATATTGTCGACAAGACCCATGCTGCCCTCGTTTGGAAGGAAGGCTATATGATCCCCTTTTCCTTGAGACCGGTGATCTCTTCCTGTGAATACCCTATGTTTCTATACACCTCGGCGTTATGTTCCCCGAACCTCGGCGGGAAGGTCATCTGACGGTCCGATTCCTTCAGAAATGGCGTCATGAACGGTGGCGGGGCCATCCAGATCCGGGTTCCCGTTTTCGGGTCCCGGGAGGTCAACATGGCTCCCTTCACATACTCATCCTCGATCACTTCCTCTATGGTGTTCACCCTGGAAATGGCTATGGTCGCCCTGTTGCACATCTCGATCATCTCCGCCGTCGTCTTCGTCCTTGTGCATGCGTTTATCGTGTCGTTCAGATTCCTGACATCTCCTATGCGCCCCTTGTTCTTCTCGTATTCGGGCCGTGCGAGCTTCTCGAAGCCCGGAAGCTGGGTCATCGACGCGAACTGCCTGTCGTTCCCCACCGCGATATAGACATAACCGTCCTTCGTCTCGTAGACGGAAACAGGCGCGAAGAACTCATGCGTGTTGCCCCTTCGTGAGATCTTGTTGCCGAAGGACTTCGTAAGGCAAATGGGAACGGTGAGCCACGATGTCGTCGACATGAGCATGGAAACGTCGATGCGGCTTCCCTCTCCCGTCATCGCGCGCTTCACAAGGGCCTTCATTATGAGCCCGTAGGCGTGTTCGCTCGTCCCCATGTCCGGCAGGGGAATGCCGACCACCTGCGGGTCCTCGCCGGCATTGCCGGTCAATTCCATGAGCCCTCCCCGTGCCTGGAGGATGGGGTCGTAGGCCGCCTCGTTGCTGTCGGGCCCGAAACCCGTCAATCCCACCCACACGATGTCCGGTTTGATGGACTTCAGGGTCTCGTAAGCTATGCCAAGTTTCTCATAATTCCTTGGAAGCTGGTTCGTGGCGAAGATATCGACCTTCAGGTTGACAATAAGGTCTTTGAGAATGCCTTTCCCCTCGGGAGAACCCAGATCGAGGGTGACACACTCCTTCCCCGCGTTGATGGTCATGAAGTAGGTGTTCATCCTTTCCTCACCCAGTCTGTTCTCGCCTATCATGCGGTTGGGGTCCCCGTACACCGGGTGTTCGAGTCGTATCACTCTCATGCCGTCCATGGCCAGACGATAACTCAGGTAAGGAAGGACGGTTGCCTGCTCCAGCGACAGCATTGTCATTTTCCTGAATACATCCATTGAGCCCTCCTCGACGAATTGGTTGATACTGGTAAAAACCACCGGCTAACTGGTTAATGAAATGTGAATCGTTTTTTCCTTGACATGGAATCTATTGTATACAGTATACTCTTTGTGTCAATATAGTAAATGGAAAATTTACTTGTCAAGCGATATTTTTTAGATTGTCATTTCTAAAAAGTTGTATACAATGATTCTTAAGAGCAGACGACAGGCAACCGGACGTTACCAGAGATCAGGGGTTTTTACTAAGATATAGTATCTTTGATTTTTTATCGCTTCTGTAAGGAAAGAACCGGTTTTGGGGTATATTCGGGAAGCGTTTGTTCAAGGGTGTCGGGAGAAGAGGTACCCCCGGGTCAGCAGTCCGGATCCATTGCGGTACGGGGAATGTTCTCCTGACGCTCACCATACGGGTTTCAACCTCCAGCTTCCGCCGTATTCCATCGAGTCTTTTTGAACACTGGTACCTGCTGACCCTGAAAAGGGGGGTCAATAACACAATAGAGGGGGTTAATATGAAGGGTAAGAGATCTTTATTGCTCCTCGGTCTATGCGTCCTGCTTTTCGGAACGTTCCTCATTTGCACGGGCAATCTCCAAAGCCAGACGAAAATAACGCTCACCTATGCAAACTTCCCGCCGGCGAAGACCTTCCCATGCGTACAGATGGAACGCTGGGCCAAGGAGGTTGAGAAGAGGACCAACGGCAAGGTGAAGGTACAGACCTTTCCCGGAGGAACACTCCTTCCCGCCAAAAACATATTCGACGGCGTCATAGCGGGCACGGCGGACATCGGCAACTTCGCGATGAGCTATCAACCGGGGCGCTTCCCCGTGTCGGAAGCGATCGATCTTCCTCTTGGCTTCACCAGCGCCAAGGCGGCCAGCCTTGCCCTCTACGATCTTCTCGAAAAGTATCCCCAGGAATTCGAGAAGGTGAAGCTTCTTACCGTCTTCACCTGTCCCCCCGCAGACTTCATGACGACCAAACCCGTGAAGTCTCTCAAGGACCTCAAAGGGATGGAACTCAGGGTGTCGGGGACCGGAGCCGAGGCCGTGAAAAAGCTTGGAGCGATCCCCATCGCGATGCCCCAGTCCGAGACGCCTGAAGCCCTGCAGAAAGGAGTTGTAAAAGGCGTTGTCTCCTCCATGGAGATCCTCCAGGACTTCAACTTCGCGGCCTATACTCCCTACGCGACGGAAACGAACCTCTTTGTCGTGACCTTCGCGGTTGTGATGAACAAGGAGAAATGGAACGCCCTTCCCGCCGATGTAAAGAAGGTCCTCGACGACTTGAGGCGCGAGCAGGCGGAATGGACCGGCAAGTATGTCGACGACCATGTGACGGAAGCAGTCAAGTGGTCCAAGCAGAAGTACAACCTTCAGATCATCAAGCTGCCCGCCTCCGAGATGGCGGAGATCCCGAAGCTGACGAAACCCATGATCGACGACTATGTCAAGCGCGTTTCCGCGAAAGGACTTGCCGGTGACAAGATAATGAAAGACGTCTACATGCTGCGGGACAAATACGAGAAACAGTTCAAGAAATAGGATGCGCTGATAAAGCCGGGACTGGCAATCGTCCCGGCTTTATCAGTCCTCCGCTTGATGTATACCGTATACTTTTTGTTCGATGCTTGAAGGAGAATCACCATGCGCTACCTGGACACCTTCAACAACTTCTGCAACAAGGTTCTGCTTTTCCTCGGCGGCATATCGGTGCTAGCACTCATGCTGCTGGCCACGGGCAACGTCGTCCTGAGGGTATTTCACCTTCCCTTTCGGGGCACTTACGAGATCGTCTCCTTTCTCGGCGCGGTTGTGATCGCTTTCGCGCTCGGCTACACCCAAAAGCGCAAGGACCATATAGTCGTTGACATTCTTACCGAAAAGTTCCCTGAGCCTTTGAAGAACCTTATCGACAAGGTGGCCTATCTCGCGATCACGCTCTTCTTCGGCGTCGTGTCATGGCAGCTGTACGTGTGGGGGATGAAGATATGGGAGTCGAGCGAAGTATCGGAGACGTTGAAGATCGTCTTCCATCCTTATGTCTTCATGGTAGCCGTCGGCTTCGCGCTGCTGTCGTTCACGGCATTCATTGATTTTCTGAAGAAACTCTTTCACGAGGAGAACTAGGGATGGATGGACCTATCGTCGGCATCTACGGAATCATTATCATGTTCGCGACCCTTTTCCTTGTCAGGATACCTGCCGGCTTCACCATGGCGATCATCGGGTTTCTCGGTGTCGCTTACGTGACATCCTTTAAGGCAGCTTTCGGAATGATCGGCGCCGACATGTGGGGGATCTTCTCCAACTATGGGTTGACGGTTATTCCCATGTTCATCCTTGTAGGGGAGTTCGTACATTACGCGGGTTACAACAACGGCCTCTACAACGCGACCCACAAATGGTTCGGCCACTACAAGGGTGGTCTCGCGATCACGACGATCATGGCGTGCGCCGCCTTTTCCGCCATAAGCGGCAGTAACACGGCCACGGCCGCAACGATGAGCACCGTTGCAATCCCGGAGATGAAGAAGTACAACTACCATCCCATGCTCAACGCGGGCTCCGTGGCCGCGGGCGCAACACTGGGCGTTCTCATACCTCCCAGCATTGTCCTTGTCGTATACGGGCTATACACGGGCCAATCGATCGGGAAGCTCTTCTTTGGGAACGTCATTCCCAGCGCTATACTCACGGCTGCCATAGCCGCCACCGTCGGATACATCTGCTGGCGTCACCCCGACTGGGGGCCCAAGGCAAGCAGGAGTTCCTGGAGGGAACGTTTCCGGGCCCTCCCCGATATCGTCGATATCCTCATACTCTTCGGCATCATCATGTACGCCCTGTTCACGGGAGTGGTGACGGCCACCGAGGCCGCGGCGACGAGCTGCACCCTGGCGCTCATCATCTGCCTTATACGGCGCAAACTCCCCTGGGACGGGTTCATAAAGTCGATCGTCGACACCCTCAGGATCTCCTGTCTCGTGTTCATGATCGTGGCGGGCGCTGTCATATTCGGCCGGTTCATAACGGTCACCCGGCTCCCCTTCGAGATCGCGGGCTGGATCAGCGGGCTCGACCTGCCAAGCTGGGTGCTGCTGTGGTTGATAATCATATGCTATATAATAGGCGGCTGCGTCATGGACGCGCTGGCCTTCCTTCTCGTGTCCCTTCCCATATTCTATCCTCTCGTCACACAGTTGGGATACGACCCGATCTGGTTCGGTCAGGTCATAACCATCGTGACAACCATGGGTTCCATCATGCCGCCCATAGGGATATGCTGCTACGTTGTCGCGGGGATGGCCAAGGATATTCCCCTCGCATCCGTCTTCAGGGGGGCGTTCTACTACATTCCCGCCTACATAGTATCCATAATCCTGCTCATGCTGTCCCCGTACTGGACAGTACTCATACTCTCGAATCTTGTAAAATAGGAAAGGCCGGCATGTGCCGGCCTTTCATTCCTTTGTTCTGATGGATAACAGCTATTCGTCTATTCCTGCGAGCCGCCTGGCGGCCTTCTTCTTGTCGTTTATATTCGTTTCCCGGAAGATCGTGACCCTGTGAGCCTCGGGAGACCCGCCGCCGTGGATGTCGGAGATCGTGTCGGCGCTTTCGAGGGCCAGTTTCTCCGCCAGGCGGTACATTTTTATCCTCTTCTCGACGGGAACGCTGTCAACGCCCTTGAGATATTTCTTCAGCAAATCACCGATCTCAGGGTTCGAAAAATCTCTGTCCGAAGGCAGGTCGGCCACAAAACCGCCGCTGCAGTCTATCATGAGCCTTGTTGCTTCGGCCATCTCCTTGCCCTCGTGTATCTTGGAAGCATTGGCAAGGACCGTATCGATAAAGTAAGCACCGGAAGGCTGCTTCTTGCCTTCGTACGAGGAAGCGAGACAGCAACCGTAAAGGGTTTCGGCCCTGTGTATCATATCGATCACTTTCTGCTTGAGGTGGCTCACCTTGGAGGTGCCGTTGTAGTCCATCAGGGTGAGGGCGCAACCGACCATGCAGTCGATCTTGCCGGCCTTGCAGCCGCCGTGGCTTTGACGATGGAAGGATGAGAACTTCACCACCATATCGAGTGCGAATTCCGTTTCACCACACAGAAAAACCCTGTCCCATGGGACGAACACATCGTCAAATATCAGGGTCGGGCAATACTTTGAGTAATAGGCGTTGCCGATGTCACATCCGTCCAGTTCCCGCATGTCAAGGCTCGAACGGCCGACAACGTGGATAAGGCCCTTGGTATCGGCCGGCACCGCGAAGGCAAGGGCATAGTCCTTATCCTCTTTTGCCATGGCCCTGCTCGGCAGGACGATGATCTCGTGGGAGGACAGAGACCCGGTCTGATGGGCCTTTGCGCCACGGACAACTATGCCGTCCGCCCGTTTCTCCACCACGTGGATGAACATGTCCTTGTCAACCTGCTGATAGGGAAGCAGCGAACGGTCGCCCTTGACGTCGGTAACGCCGGCATTGGCGGTGAGATCGTTCTTCTGCATGTATTTCAGGAATTCCATGAACCTGGGATAGTATTCGGTGCCGTACTTCTTGTCAATGTCGTACGTGACTATGGCCAGGGTCGACAGGCAGTCGAGGCCGGTGCACCTCTGGTGGCAGGTTCCCACGTGATTCGCTATCTTACGGTTCACCTTCACGCGGGCGACAAGGTCTTCAGCGTTTCCCGGGGGAAGCGTAAAACGACTCACCGGTTCATTGATGAGCGGACTTGTCGTGATCATGAGATCGGGGTCAAGCTCCGCCATCTCGTACGTCGCGCCCGTCGCCTCGATGCCGGCGCGAAGACGGGGGTTGTCCACGATGTCCGTCAGCTTCTCTCCGAACATGTAGGCGGTCGGTTTGAGAGACCTCAATGATTCGATATATTCGTCTTTTGTCTTGATACCCATAAGCTATTGCCTCCTCTAGTTGAAATTCGATACGGCGCGTGTTCCTAGAATTCGGAACGTTCCTGTTCGGCGAGCATCTTGCGGACGCTCGACAGTACCTGGATCTTCACATTCGTGACGTGGTTCTTCAGCACCGCCTGCGCCCGGTCCATGCTCCTCAGCGCAACGGCGTCATATATTTCCTGATGTTCCTGGTCCGTCGCCACCAGCGATGACCTCGGCAGATCGCTGTACTTGAGAAAGAGAATGTCGAAGAGATTGTGGAGTATGCGTATCTGCGTCTCCTTCTTCGAAAGTGATGCCAGGGTCAGATGGAACTCCCTGTTCTTGAAGAGCCTCTCTTTCAGGTAGAAATCGCGTTCCGCGGAGAGATGCGCCTCAAGAGCGGCCTTGAGATCCGCCAGCCCCTTCTTGTCGATGTTCCGGACCGCGTCGGCCACCAGGGAAGGTTCGATGAGCTCCCGCAACTCGTAGATCTCCTCGATCTCCTTGAGACTGAAGGGAGACATGTAGAATCCCCTGTTCGGCTCATGACAGACGAACCCGAGGAGCTCAAGCCGTTTCAACGCCTGAATGATGGGCGTTGGGCTGAGGCCGAGCTTCTCCGCCAGGTCCCTGTAAGCGATCTTCTGACCCGGGACGAGTTCCCTGGTGTAGATCATCCGCCGAATGCCCTGGTACGCCACCTGACTGCTGTCTTCCGGTTGTTTGGTTGGTTGTTTCGTCTTTGTCTGTGCCATGCGTAACTTTACACAAATGAAATCAGAAATGCAATTAAATTTTCAAAAAAGAAAGGGGTGAAGGAAGGGGGGGGAGGAAAGGGGTGGGAGACAAGGGATTGAATAGGACCTATAGGAGAATAGGACCAATAGGACTTATAGGACGCTTAGGACTTATAGGACTGACGGAGCCGCCTGCGAACACCTCCAGACATCTCCTATGGGTCCTATGTGTCCTATAGGTCTTATATGTCCCATAGGTCTTATTCTCCTATAGGTCCTATTTCTTTTATTCATTTTCTGATAACATTCCTAATCAATTACATTGACTTCGAATACGATTGCTTCTATACTTGTCTGTTGCAGTTCCGGGTTGTGCCGGATTGCCATGAAGCCAAATCAACACAAAGGGATCCCATATGAGACTTCACGAATATGAAGCACTGGACATCTTTGAACAGAACCGCATTCCCGTTCCCCGCCGTGAGCTTGTCAGCGACATGCACGACGCGCTTCACGCCGCCGGTGAGATCGGGTATCCCGTCATCATCAAGGCACAGGTGCTCGTCGGCGGCCGGGGGCTTGCCGGAGGCATCAAGACGGCGTCGAACCCGGACGAGTTGAAAGAGGTGGCTGACGCGCTCTTCAATTCCGAGATCAAGGGGATGCCCGTCCGCAAAGCACTCCTGTGCCAGAAAGTGGATATCGCCAGGGAGCTGTACCTCGGCATCACCGTTGACGGTTATTCGGGCAAACCGGTCATTGTCGTCAGTACCGAGGGTGGTGTCCTTATCGAGGAGACGGCAAAGACATCACCGGAGAAGATAGCCGCCATCCACATCGAACCATCATTCGGTTATTATCCCTACCAGGCGCGGAGCCTCCTGAGGATGCTCGGCCTCGAGCAGAAGCTCATCACTCCCTGGAGCGAGATAATCGGCCAGCTTTACCATATAGCCACGCGGTACGAGGCCCTCATCGCCGAGATCAACCCCCTCGTCGTGTTATCGAACGGTGCCCTGATGGCCGTCGACGCCGTCCTGGAGGTCGACGACTCCGCCCTTTCGCGGATACGTTTTCCCCTGCCCGACCGCGTCGACCGCATCGAGAACCCCCTGGAGAGAAGAGGCAGGGAGATCGGCGTCACTTACGTTGACCTCGAGGGCGACATAGGTCTCATATCCTCGGGAGCTGGCCTGGGCATGGCCTCCATGGACATCATCGGCCAGAAGATGAGGCCTGCGAATTTCCTCGAAACCGGCGGAGGCATAACGGCGGACCTTCTGTACCGGTGTATGGAACTTATCATGATGAAGCCCGACCTGAGGGGCATATTCATAAATGTATACGGCGGCATCAACCCCATCCACGAGGGCGCGAAGGGCGTTATCCGCTACATGCAGGAGCACAACGTCAGGATCCCCGTTGTCGCCAAGGCGCTGGGCAACCGTCAGGAAGAAACGTGGGAGATATTCAAGTCCGGCGGTGTCCACGTCGTGACGGAAGCGGCTACGGAAAAGGCCGTGGAGGTTCTCTACAAGCTTGTCGGACCCGATAGGAAGAGCGGAACCGGGGGCACGAAGACCCGGGAAAAGCGCGTATGACCGCCATGCAGGCCACAGAAATGAAAGCATATGAGGTTTTCCTATGAGCATACTCATGAACGATTCCACACGTGTTATAGTACAGGGCATCACCGGCCGTATCGGAAGTGCCCAGACGCACTGGATGCTTGAATACGGCACACGCGTCGTAGGCGGCGTCACACCCGGGAAGGGCGGAACGTCAGTCGAGGGCGTGCCTGTCTTCAACAGCGTCCTCGAAGCCGTGAAGGAAACGGGGGCCAATGCTTCGGTGTTCTTTGTTCCCGCGGCCTTCGTCCTCGACGCCTTCCTCGAGACGATCGACGCCGGAGTGAAACTCATCGTCATCGTCCCCGAGCACATCCCCGTCAAGGACGTTCTGAAAATGCGCAGTTATGCAATGGAAAGGGGCGTTTTCGCCCTCGGCCCGACAACCCCGGGTATCCTTGTTCCCGGAATGGGTAAGATGGGCATCATGCCGGCATCTCTCTTCGCACCCGGGCGGGTGGGCATCATATCACGCAGCGGAACCCTTTCCTACGAGTTTGCCGGCATCCTGTCGGAGACCAATGTCGGGCAAAGCACCGTCGTGGGCATGGGCGCCGACCCCGTTGTCCTCAGAAACCTCGCGGACATCCTGGAGCTTTTCGAAAATGACAAGGACACGGACGCCGTCATCGTCGTCGGAGAGGTTGGCGGAGAGCAGGAAGAGAAGGCAGCAGGTTTCATTGCACGGAAAATGTCGAAACCTGTCGCGGCATACATAGCGGGCCGTTATTCGCCCCAGGGCAAGAAGATGGGCCATGCCGGAGCCATAGTGCGCGGCAGCGCCGGCACCCACGCGGGCAAACACGAGGCCCTCCGCTCTGCCGGGGTCGAGGTCCTCGAAAGCCCCATCGACGTAGCAAAATGGGCAAAAAAACACAAGCTGAAGTAGAGAAGACGGGTGATGGGTTATAGGTAACGGGTAATAGGAACGACATTGCCTGTAGTGTTAGGGTAGCGTACTTCCCTCACGGCCGGTTCTTCCTATTACCCATAACCTATTACCTATGACCCGGCCCTTATTGTCTGTTACCTATACACCTGTCTCTCTGTATCCCCCTTTACACACGAATCTGTTTCTATTCCGGTAGAATGATGGTAGTCTTTACACTTTAAAACGCTGGGGGAGACTATTATGGTAAAGAACCGGAAACGATTCATCCTGATCGCTTCTATCATCGTTCTTATTGCCGCGTTTTCGCGGCTTGTAAGTCTTTATGTCGACTGGCTCTTCTTCGTCGAAACGGGGTATCGCTTCGTGTTCTCCCGGGTCATTACGGTGGAACTCCTGTCGGGCCTCGCTTTCGGTATCTTCGCATTCCTCTTCATCTTCATCAATGTACGGCTTACGAACAAGGTCCGGTTCCCGACGGCGAGCATCTCCATCAACGGCTACACAACGGTTTCATTGAATACGGACAGGATAGTCGGGCTGTCTCGCCTCCTCGGTCTCCTGGTTGCCCTTTTCATCAGCGTCATCGGGGCACTGTGGGGGGCGAACCTTTGGGATCAGATCCTTTTCTTCATTAAAGCCGTCCCGACGGGGGTTTTCGACCCGATCTTCGAGAAGGATGTGGGTTTCTATCTCTTCAAACTGCCTCTGTATCAATCGCTGAGTGCCTTCCTGGGTTTCCTCCTTTTCATGTCCCTGCTCATCAGCGTCGTGAGTTACGCCATCAAACGCGGCTTTCACGTTAACCGCTTCGAATTGTTTGTGGCAAGAGAGATCCGGCTACACCTGGGCATTCTCGCCTCGCTGGTGCTCCTGAAGACCGCCTTCGGCTTCTGGTTGGACAGGTTCGATCTGCTCTACGCCCCCCACACCGTCATCACGGGAGCAGGCTACACCGACCTTCATGCAAAGCTTTTCGTCATAAATATCCTTGTGGTTTTGTGCGTAATTGCCGCGGCAGCCTTCATTCTCGCCTTTGCGAAGAGCAGGTTCAGATCCGCCTTTTACCCGGTCGGGGCTATTATCGCCGTCTACATCATCGGCATGGTCATCTATCCCAACCTGCTCCAGAACTTCAAGGTAACTCCCAATGAACTCGACCTGGAGAAACCCTTCATCGAGCACCACATAAAATTCACCCGTTACGGGTACGATCTCGAGAAGATCGATCTCAGGCCCTTTGACGTTGAGTACAATCTATCCGCAAATGATATCCGGAAGAACGATGCGACGATACGGAACATCAGGTTGTGGGACGAGAGCCCCCTCCTCAAAACCTTGGGACAACTCCAACAGATACGGACCTATTACAAGTTTACGAGCATCGAGAACGACCGGTACACGGTCGACGGCAAGTACCTGCAGGTGATGCTGTCCGCTCGGGAGCTCTCCTATGACGACCTCCCGAGCAAGTCATGGATCAATGAAAAATTGGTCTTCACCCATGGCAATGGCGTTTCTCTGGCGCATGTCGCCAGAATAACCCCTGAGGGTCTTCCGGAATTCATCATGAAGGACATCCCACCCAGTTCCATCACAAAGGATATCAAGGTGTCTACCCCCGAGATCTATTTCGGCGAGCTCACGAGGAGCTACGCCATCGCCAACACGCGAATCCCGGAGTTCAGCTACCCCACCTCGGAAGGGAATGTCTACAGCTCCTACAAGGGATCCGGTGGTGTGGCCTTCGATTCCTTTTTCAAGAGACTCATCTTCGCGGCCCACTTCAAGGACGCCAAGATAATGCTCTCATCCGACATCAAGACTGACAGCCGCATCCTTTATTATCGCAATATAACAGAGCGCATTCGAAGGGCGACGCCATTCCTTTCCCTGGATCAGGACCCCTACATGGTCATATCCGACTCGGGGAAGCTCTACTGGATGGTCGACGCCTACACGGTCTCGACGCATCTGCCCTATTCCCGGCGGCTACGCAACCGGGTCAACTACATGCGAAACTCCGTGAAGATAACCGTCGACGCGTACAACGGCGCGATCAGGTATTACCTGAGCGATCCCGACGACCCTATCGCGAAGGTGTACAGTGCTATGTTTCCGGGCCTCTTCCAGGACCTCGACACAATGCCTGAGGACCTGAGGAAACACATACGCTACCCCAAGGATATCTTCAAGACACAGGTAGCCCTGTACGCCACGTACCACATGAGCGACCCGAAAACGTTCTACAACAAGGAAGACCTCTGGGAGATACCTTCCTACGGGGATAAGTCGATGGATCCTTACTACCTGATCATGAAGATCCCCGGGGAGAAAAATGAGGAATATGTGCTTCTCGCCCCTTACACACCGGCAAAGAGGGATAACCTTGCGGCGTGGTTCGCGGCCCGGTGCGATACCCCCAACTACGGGAGACTCATTGTCTACACCTTTCCCCGGGACCGCCTTGTCTACGGTCCGAGACAGATCGACGCGCGCATCGATCAGGACTCCTACATATCCCAGCAGCTCACCCTGTGGGGACAGAGAGGGTCACAGGTCATACGGGGAAGCCTTCTCATCATTCCCGTGGAATCGGCCCTCATCTACATTCAGCCACTTTACCTCGCCGCCCAGGACAAGGGCGGCCTGCCGGAGCTCAGGCGGATCATCGTGGCCTATGAGAACAATGTCGTCATGGACCAGACGCTCGAAGGGGCGCTTCAAAAGGTATTCGGCGGCAAGGTCGCGACCCCTGCTTCGGCGCAAACAGGGGTAACACCCCGTCCGACAGGTGTCAAAGAACTGGCTGGAGAGGCCGCCAAAACCTTCGAGCGTATGATGCAGCTCCAGCGCCAGGGCGACTGGGCCGGTTACGGGGAACAAATGAAAAAGCTGGAAAGACTGTTGAAGGACATGAATAAATAGGAACGTTCAAAGGTTCAAGAGTTCAAAGGTTAAAGGGTAAGAGACAATACCTTTATCCAGCAAGGTCGGAGATACGGAGCAGAACCAGGGTTCCCTGCCGGTCTCTTGAACAACTTTTGAACCCTTGAACTCTTGAACGTTCTTTTTGGAGGAGGTTTGGATGCCGCGCATCAAGATTGAAGAACAGGCAAGTTACGAATTCACGTTCCCGGTGACGCTCTATCCCCGGGACATCAATTACGGGGGACACCTGGGGAATGATTCTCTCCTGGTGATCATCGGGAGCGCACGGGCAGAGATGTTCCATTCAATGGGCTTTGCCGAAGGAGACCTGGGCGACGGCAAGACGGGGATCATCATGTCCGATATGGTTGTGAACTACAGGTCCGAGGGATTCATCTTTGACAAGCTCGTGATCGATACCCACATCGGAGAGATACGCTCCGGGGGTTTTCGGGTATTTCACCGCGTGACGAACAAGGGCAAGCTTCTCGCGCTCGTGGAAACCGGTTTCGCGACCTTTAACCACTCGATACATCGCCTGGCCCATGTTCCCGAGGTCTTCGTAAAAACCCTTAAGGAATACCAGGGAAAATGAGTGTTCACAGCGGTGGTGCGAGACCACAGGCAGTAAGTGATCCCAACCGTTTCAGTGTGAAAGAAGAATACGAGGAGGTTCCCCGATGGAGTACAATTGTGAGATCAGCTCGATAGACCCGCACCCGGCGGTGACCATCAAGTCCCGGGTCAACGTTGAACAACTGTCCGATGTTTTCGCGTCCTCCTTCGAGTCCCTCGTGGAGTACCTCGAGGAGATGGGCGAGGATATTGCCGGACCACCCTTCGCCATTTACTACAACGTGGAGATGGAAGACCTCGATGTCGAAATGGGCCTGCCCGTCACCAAGGCCATCCCGGGAAAGGGAAATATAACGTCGCGCGAGATCGCTATCGAGAAGGCCGCATCTACCATCCACACCGGACCGTACGAGGAGATCGAATCGGCCTACCTGGCCCTCGCGGAATGGATGAACGACAACAACCACGAGCCACAGGGAACAAGCTACGAATTCTATCTCAACGACCCGGGGACCACGGTTCCTGAAGACCTTCAAACGGTGATCTTCATTCCCGTGAAGAAGACCGGCGCGTGAGGCAGGGAAAAATTTGATTGACAAGCTTTTCATGCTCCGATAAACTGACATAACTATGACGAAGATCGATACCAGAGCCTATTATTACTATTATTATTACGCGAAGGGGCACTCGTGTCGAACTTTCTCCTGACAGGGTAAGAAAGAAGGCCATGGGTGCAAAACCCATGGCCTTTTCGATCTTTAAGGGCCATGGACCGGATCCATGGCCCTTTTTTTATACGGGAAAAAGGGAGGGAATGATGAGAAACGAAAAAGAAACGTCACAAGCAGGGAGGAAGCAATGAAGAATCCGGAAGAACAGGAAGCAAGAAAGGAGGCGAGGATCATGGACATCCTGGAGAATGACAAGGGATCGTCATTCGCCGCCAGGTTCGATCCCGTTAAAGGGGGCGGCGCGAGGCGCCTCACCATGATACGGGAATCCTTCATACGCGAGATGACCCGCCTTGCCATCACACACAATGCGATCAACCTCTCCCAGGGTTTCCCCGATTTCGACCCGCCCCGTGAGGCCATCGAGGCGGCACACCGGGCCCTGGAGTCGGGAGGGAACCAGTACACCATCACCTGGGGGACCCCCGCGCTGAGACAGGCGATAGCCGCGAAGATGGAGAAGTGGTACGGGCTCAGTTTCGATCCCGATCAGCACGTGACGGTGACCTGCGGCGTCACCGAGGCCATCCTGGCAACGCTCATGGGGATCATCAACACCGGCGACGAGGTCATCGTCATCGAGCCCTATCACGAGGGATATCTCCCCGCCATAGTCTTTGCCGGGGGCGTGCCGAGATTCGTGCCTCTCGAAGCACCGGCCTATGCCCTTGACCTCGACATGCTTCGTGGTGCCTTCAACGATCGCACCCGTGCCATTCTCATCAACACCCCCCACAACCCCACGGGACACATCTTCACAAGGGAGGAACTGGAAGGCATCGCGGAACTGTGCCGGGAATTCAACGTTGTCGCCGTCACCGACGAGATCTACGAGCATATCATATACGACGGACATCCCCACATCCCCATCGCCACGATCCCCGGCATGGAGGAGCGAACTGTGACGATCAGCGGATTGGGAAAGACCTTCGCCATGACAGGCTGGCGGCTCGGCTATGCCTGCGCCCTCAATCCCCTGAGCACCATCTTGAGGACCGTTCACGATTTCATGACCATCTGCGCCCCGGCCCCGCTGCAGGCCGCCTGCGCCGCCGTTCTCGGGCTGCCCGATGAGTACTACGCCGGACTCCGTGGGGACTACACCCTCAGAAGGGACAAGATGATATCCATTCTGCAGAGGGCCGGTTTTTCCGCCCACTCGCCCGAGGGAGCGTTCTACGCCATGGCCGATTTCAGCGCCTGGGATTTTGACGGTGATGACTACTCCTTCGCCCGCTGGCTTCCCGCTAACCTGGGCGTCGCCGTTGTCCCCGGGTCATGCTTCTACGGTACAAAAGGGATGGGGAAGAAGACGGTTCGGTTTGCCTTTGCGAAGAGAATGGAAACCCTGGAGGCGGCTGAAGCCCGCCTGTGCAGTTAAGCAAGTGATAAGGTCTTTGATCTGCTGTAATCCCCGGGGCCCCTTCCAGGCCCCGGGGTCTTCGTTCAGTTTCGTCAGGTTGGAGCGATGGATGAAAGCTCTTTCTTGAAGGAAATGTAGTATACCGCCCCGATAAAGACAAACCCGCCCACGATGTTCCCGAGGGTCACGGGGATAAGGTTCCAGCCGATAAACTGTCCCCAGGTGACATTTGCTCCCAGCATGATCCCCGTGGGGATAAAGTACATGTTGGCGACACTGTGCTCAAACCCGGAGGCAACAAAGGCCATGATGGGGAACCATATGCCGAAGAACTTGCCTATCATGTTCTTCGATGAAAGGGCCAGAAGAATGGCCAGGTTGACAAGCAGGTTGCAGGCGATGCCCTTCATGAAGGCTGACCACAGACCCGCCCCGCCGTTCGCTATGTAGGGCAGCGTCTTGGCCTGCGCTATCGCGACGGCGTTCTGCCCGAAAGCGGTCAGCTCGGCGCCGCCGCCCTTGCTTAAGGGCCCGACGGACATCAGATAGGCCCAGAACAACGATCCGACAAAATTACCTATGTATACCCAGAACCAGGCGTTGATCACCTTCCCCCAGGTCGATTTGTTCTGAAACACGGCCATAGGAATGAGCATCGTGTCGCCGGTGAAGAGCGACATGCCCGTGAGAACGATCGCGATCAAGCCCACGGGGAAGACCGCGCCCGCTATCATCGATTTGAATCCCACTCCCATGGAGTTCTCGAGCCCCGTTCCGCACACCGTGGCAAGAGCCCCTCCGACTGCGATAAAGAGACCTGCCATAAAACTGCGCACAAGATAATTGCCGGGTGTGAGATTAGCCTTGTACTTGCCAGCATCGCCAGCCAACTGGACGATTTCCACAGGTTTGTTCGCCATAGTCCCTCCTTTTTTTGACTTGCCTCATCCCTCTGTTGCGTTACTGAATCTCAATTGTTGTTTTTCTAAGAAAACCACAAGAAGGAGACAGATATCAAGAGATTATTTTCATGGGTCAGCATATTCTTCGAGTGAACGTTTCAATAGCGTCCATGTAAGCCTTAAGCCCGAGCATCATGATGTCGTTGTGACCGGCCCGGGGAATGAAAAGAGAGGACTTCCGGACGGCTCCCGACAGCTCGTACAACGCCCTTCCTTCTGAAGCGGGGATGATCTCGTCCCATTCGCCGTGGATAATGAGCGTGGGGATCTTCACGTCTTTTATCTTCAGATGATTGCCGAATCCGACAGGGGCCTCGTCATCAAACAGGTGTTCCACCCCCAGCCGTGCCACCTGGTTCGCGGCACTCGCAAATCCGCTCTCCACGACGAGTCCGCGGAGCTCCGCCTGGTAATGACAGGCGAGTTCTATGGCCGCGGCGCTTCCGAGAGACCGACCCATGACGAAGGGGCTTCCCGTGAGACCGTTCTCGCCGACATACTTCACGAAATCACGGAAGATGGGATGGGCATCCTTTATCATGGCCGTGCATGTGGGACTCCCGTCGCTTCCTCCGTAACCGCGGTAATCGGCAACGAAAAGGTTCAATCCCCTTTCGGCATACACCGGCGCGACATAGTCGTAGTCGGACGCGACCTCTCCATTGCCGTGGAAATACAGAATGTTCGGCCCGTCCTGCCGCGCAGGATAGCACCGGCAGCAGATCGAAATACCTTCCGCCACCTTCACGAAGCGGTTGAACGCCCTCGGTCTTTCCGAATCGGCGGCGACGTCGCGACGGGGAAAGAAAAGCCGATAAAGGATCTCCGGGCGGTCATAAGACCGAAGCCCCCTGTCAAGGTCTATCATACGCTCCCTCCTTTTCAGGCTCACGGCCGCCTTACGAGTGCCGGCCACCCGCCTCTGCTCATATCTAGATTACGGGAATTCGTTCTTCCATATCAAGGAAGAAAACCCCCGGTCGCCCTTTCTTTTTCGGTCCTGGTGAGAATATTTCTTGCACTCCCCTGATTTTTGTGCGATAATCGACCCGGAGCATAGGAAGGAACAAGCTGTTCGTCACAAACGCAGGAATTACTCATTTTTGTTGTCTGTCCCATAGCGCAGTTCCTTTTCTTCCACATTTCAATATCTTTTAGGAGGTTTGTAGCATGGCCAAGGGAACTGTTAAATGGTTCAACGAGTCAAAAGGTTTCGGTTTCATCACAGGTGATGACGGCACTGACGTGTTCGTCCATTACTCAGCCATTCAGGGCAACGGTTTCAAGTCCCTGAGCGAAGGTGAGCAGGTTACCTTCGATGTGGTCAATGGCCCCAAGGGTCCGGCCGCATCCAACGTAGCAAAGGCGTAAACCACCCGATGCAGGCCCGGCGACAGTCGGGCCTGCCTTCGATTCCCACCCCGATGGAACAAAATAGGATCAGGAATATAGCGATCATCGCCCACGTCGACCATGGGAAGACCACGCTTGTGGACCAGTTCTTCAGGCAAAGTGGGATGTTCCGCGACAACGAGATCGTCGAGGAGAGGCTCATGGACTCCATGGACCTCGAACGGGAACGGGGCATCACAATATCGTCAAAGAACGGTTCCTTTGCGTACAAGGACTTCTTCATCAATATCATCGACACCCCGGGACACGCCGATTTCGGGGGCCAGGTGGAGCGGGTCCTCAAGATGGCCGACGGCGTCCTCCTTCTCGTCGATGCTGCGGAAGGACCGATGCCCCAGACAAGGTTCGTCCTCAAGAAGGCCCTGAATCTCAAACTGCCCGTTATCGTCGTCGTCAACAAGATCGACAAGCCTGCCGCACGGTGCGACTGGGTCGTCGATCAGGTCTTCGACCTTTTCGTCAAGCTCGATGCGCCCGACGACATCCTCGATTTCCCCATCATTTACACATCGGCGAAGGCCGGCTACGCCACACTCGACCACACGCAGGCGGGCGGCTCGATGATACCCCTCTTTGACATGATCGTCGATTCGGTGCCTCCGCCCACAGGAAACCCCGACGCCTCCCTGCAGATGCTCGTGAGTTCCCTGTCCTATTCCCCCTTTCTTGGAAGACTGGCGATCGGGAAGATCACCTCGGGTGTTCTCAACCTCAACAAGGACGTCATAGTGGCCACGGAAGGCGTACCTTCCGCGCCGGCCCGGATAACGAAAGTCTACCGCTTCAAGGGCAGCGGCATGGAAGAAACGCAGATAGCCGGCACCGGCGAGATAGTCGCCGTCGCGGGAATGGATTCCATAACCATCGGTGAGACCTTGACGGACCCGGAAAACCCGGCGCCTCTTCCCGGCATCGATATCGACCCCCCGACGATATCGATGAACTTCATCCCTAACGATTCCCCCTTTGCCGGACAGGAGGGCCGGTTCCTCACGTCGCGCCACATCAGGGAGAGGCTCATGCGGGAAACCCTTTCCGACGTCGCCCTCGTCGTCGAGGAGCTTTCCGATTCCATCGGGTACAAGGTCTCGGGCCGGGGCGAGCTTCACCTGTCCATACTCATCGAGAAGATGCGCAGGGAGGGATATGAATTCCAGGTCACCCGCCCGAAGGTCATCTTCAGGGAAAGTGACGATGGCGTCCTTGAACCCTACGAGGAACTGACCATCGACGTCGACGAGGAGTACTCCGGCAATGTGATCGAGAACCTCGGACCGCGCAAGGGCCAGATGGTCCACATGCACCAGGACAGAGGCATGGTGAGACTGAGCTATCGCATCCCCACCCGGGGCCTCATCGGCTTCCGCTCCCAGTTCCTGACGGAAACGAAGGGCACGGGCACCATGAACTACATCTTCGACGGCTACGACCGGTACGCCGGCGAGATGAAGAACCGCAACAACGGGGTCCTCGTGGTCATGGAGGAGTGCACCACCGTGGCCTATGCCCTCTTCAACCTCCAGGAGCGGGGTGAGCTCTTCCTCGGCCCCGGTGAACGGGTCTACGGAGGCCAGATCATCGGTGAACATACCCGCGAGATAGACCTCGTCATAAACCCCGCCAAGGGCAAAAAGCTGACGAACATGCGGGCCGCAGGCTCCGACGACGCCGTCATCCTAACGCCCCCCCGGTACATGAGCCTCGAAGACTGCATCTCCTATATCAACGAAGATGAACTCGTGGAGATCACACCAAAGTCCATCAGGCTGCGCAAGACCATCCTCGACGGGCTCCAGCGCAAGAGATCGAAGATAGCCGGCCAGAAGGTCTGATAGACCCCATCACGCCATGAACATCCAGATCTTCGGCACCTCCAAATGCCAGGACACGCGAAAGGCACAGCGTTTCTTCAAGGAACGTGGCATCCCCTTTCAGTACATCGACCTGACGGTGAAGGGTCTCAGCAAGGGCGAACTCAACAGCATCAAGGCCGCCGTGGGCATCGAGAACCTCATGGACACGCAGGGGCAACGCTACACCCGGCGAAACCTCAAATACCTCACCCATGACCCGCAGGAAGAACTGCTCAGCGACCCTCTCCTCCTCAAGACACCCATTGTCCGCAACGGCCCGAGGGCGACCATCGGCTACGCGCCCGAAGTATGGAAGGAATGGATCTCTAAAAAGGATCACCCGTAATACCAGGAAGATCTAACCCAACTGCCGAAAGGCGGTTGCCTTGATGGCGGCGTATATCTCCGTTCCTTCTCTTATGTCCAGCTCCCGGAGCGTTCTTTTCACGACCAGCGCCACAAGCCTCTCGTCTCCGCATTCCAGTCCAACACCTATTCTGCCACCGGCATTGAATATCTCCGACACCCGGCATCGCAGGAGATTGCGCGCGCTGATGGCCTCGGGGTGGCGCTTGAAGAGCATGATGTCCGCGGAAGAGACCTCGAAGAGGGCCTCCTCGGCCCCGCTCACCCCGGAGATGAGCAGTTCGCCCTCTCCCCACGGATAGCCATACATGTCGTCGACGCGCCGCGGCCCTTTGAGCCGTATCAGGTTCATGTAAGCAGACGCGTAGTCTCCGGTCGCATCCCGCGCCAACTGTTCTCCGGTCGTCTGTGCCTCAACCCGGCCGGCGGTCACGCACAGCACCCGGTCTGTCATGACCCTCATCTCCGTCAGCGAGTGGGAGATGAAGAGGTAAGGTATCGTGAAGGTTTCACAGACGTTTTTCAAGAAAGGGATTATCTGGAACTTGAGGCTGTCGTCCAGGGCGGAGAGAGGTTCGTCCATCGCCAGCATGCGGGGGTTCGAAAGCACGGCCCGGCCGATCGCCACCCTCTGTTTCTCCCCGCCCGAGAGATTCTTCACTCCCCGATCCAGGAGATGGCCGATCTGCAGGACCTCCACCACGTGGTCCAGGGTTATCCTCCGGTGCCGGTGAGAACAGCGCCTGAAACCGTAAAGAAGGTTTCCTTTCACGCTCAAATGGGGAAACAGGTGGGGCCGCTGGAAGACCATCCCTATACGCCTGTGTTCCACGGGAACATTGACCCCCCTCTCGCGGTCGAAGATCGGCTCACCGTCGATCACGACAATACCGCGGTCGGGATGGAGCAACCCGGTAATAAGACCCACCAGGGTGGACTTGCCTCCCCCGGAGGGTCCGAAGATGCCTATTCTCTCCCCCTCAATGGTGAAGTCCACGTCGAGGGAAAAGGTGCCAAGCTGTTTATGCGCTGCGACCCGGAGTTCCATGTCAGTCCGCCCTGACCATCCTTCTGCTCAACCATTCATGAAAAACGAGTACGACAACGGAGATGGAAATGGACACGAGGCAAAGCGCCATGGCCATGACATCACCCCCCGGTGAGCTGACATAGTCGTAGATGGCAAGGGGAATGGTCTGGGTGACGCCGGGGATGTTCCCGGCCACGATGATGGTAGCGCCGAACTCGCCCAGCCCCCGGGCGAACATGAGGATAGATCCGGCGATGATCCCCCGAACCGAAAGGGGTACGATAACAGTCATCACCGTGTCGAACCACCTGGCCCCCAGAGTGCGGGAAGCCTCGACAAGCCTCCGGTCGATCGTCTCCATGCCGGTCCGTATGGACCTTACCATGAGGGGAAAACCCACCACCGCCGTGCCAATAACCGCAGCCTTCCAGGTAAAGATCAGCTTAATTCCCAGGGGCTGCAGCAGCCACTTCCCTATGGGCCCCTGCTGCCCCAGAAGAAGGAGCAAAAGATATCCCACCACGACGGGCGGCAGCGTGAGGGGCAGATTCACAATTACATCAAGGCCGACCTTTCCCGGAAACCTTCTGAAGGTCATGAGATAGGCCACGGCGAACCCGAAAGGCAGAGAGACAAGGGTCGCGACCACCGCCACCTTGAGGGAAAGCAGGATCGCGAGGTAGTCCGAATGGCTGAAAAGGGGCATGCAAGGCTATTCTACTATAAAACCATGCTTCGCAAGTATCTTTTTCCCTTCCGCGGACTGCGCGAACTTGAAATACGCGACGGCCTCGGGCTTCTTCGCCCCCGCCGCCGTGACTCCCAGCGGATAGGTCACCTTCGGATAGAGTCCCTGGGGCACGATGAAGAGGATCTTCACGTTCTTCGCCATCTGCTCGGCATCCGTCTTGTAGACGAAGGCGCCTGTCACCTCGCCCCTGTCCGCGTACATCAGACATTCCCGAACATCCTTGCCCATCACGAGCTTGCCTTCCAGCTGTTTTTCGATTCCCGCCTTCTTGATGGCCTGAACGGCATAGTCGCCCGCCGGGACACTCTTGGGGCTTCCCACGGCGATCCTCTCCAGCTTGACCAGGTCCTGCATTGTCTTTGCCTTGAGATCCGGTTTCCCCACGAAAACAAGGACATTGTAGGCGACGACGGTGGTGTACCTCTTGTCTATCAGACCCTTTTCGACGAGGAAGTCCATCCACTTCACGTTGGCCGAAAAGAACACGTCCGCCGGGGCGCCGGTTTCTATCTGCTTCGCGAGGGCCCCCGACGCGGCGAAATTGTTCTGGATCCTGACATCCGGGCTCTTCGCGGAAAAGGCACTTCCAAGCTCCGTAACTGCCTCGCGCAGGCTTGCGGCCGCAGAGATGCTGAGGTCGCCTGCATGGACGGGCACAACACACAGCATGACGGCTGCCAGGACCAGGAACAGACTGCCAACAATCTTCCTCATGGTTACATTCCTCCTTTGTCTATCTGTCTCGTAGCACTCGTTATATACCTCATTATACAATGAGTTCCGGAGAGAATCAAGACCTTGCCCATCAACGCGATGGAGGCACCATGACAGCCCAGGACGAATGAAAGAATGGGCGGTCAGAAAATGCCAATCTCTGACCGCTTCGACGAAACCCGGAGAGGCTCTTGCTCAGGCCTTATACCCGGCCTTCCTTCACCTCTTGCAGTATCGATTCCATGATCTGCCCGGCCGGGCCGTTCAGTATGACGTTGGCCATTTTGTCGCAAGGGGTTGCGTCGCGGTTGATTATCACGAGCTTCGCCCCCGACCGTTTCGCCTCGACGGGCATCTGCGCCGCCGGATAGACAACGAGCGACGAACCTATCACGATGAAAAGATCGCAGGCGGCAGACCGCCGGAACGCTTCAGCCGTTTCCCTCTCGGGCATGCTCTGCCCGAAGGAGATCGTGGCCGGTTTCAGGGGCCCCCCGCAGGAATCGCATCTCGGCGCCCTGTCTCCCGCGGCGATCCTTTCCTGGATGGGATCCCTCTCATACCGCCTGTGACAGTCGAGGCAGGCCACATGCATCGCGGTGCCGTGGAGTTCGAAGACTTTCGCCTCCGAGTTCCCCGCCTTGAAGTGGAGGCCGTCGATGTTCTGCGTGATGAGGCAGTCGAGCTTGCCGAGCCTCTCAAGCTCGGCGATGGCCAGGTGCCCGGCGTTGGGCTTCGCGTCCCTCATTGCTTCATACATCTCCGTTGCCATCTGCCAGTATTTCTCCCGTGATGATTCCCGGGAAAGAAAATTATGGAAATCGAAATCGGCCGGGTCGTACTTGTCCCAGACACCTCCCGGGCTCCGGAAATCGGGTATCCCCGATTCAGTGCTCAGTCCGGCACCCACGAAGATGACAATGTTTTTCGCCTCCGTGATCAGTCGCGCCACCTCGCGAATTTTCTCTTCCATGCTCTCGCTCCTTTCCTTTCTCACGTTCCCCGCTTCCCGCTCACACAAGGCTATTACGAGCCGCCGCGGGAATCAATGCCTTCTTTTCCGCCTGCCTTCCCGGTAGAGCCTCCAGCTTCTGTAGATGAGTCCCGCCGCCAGCCACGCGCAGATTACCATGAGCGGGTATGCGAGCACGCGGGGAAAGAAACCAAGGATGACAGCCAGCACCGCGAAGATAACACCGGCGAAGATCATCAGGCGCGCCTCCACCGGCTCGAGTACCCTCCTGTCGGTGAAGGCGGCCCCCACGGCGTTACCGATGCGGACCGCGCCCGCCACGGCCCGCCCGAGGCTCCCTCCCCCGCCGGACGCGGCGGCCCTCCGGTACGCCCTGCGCGGCGCCCGTAGCTTGTGCCTCTCATCAAGGACTATCTCGGTTGCGTTAGTAAGGTCCCGGAGGTACATCTCTTCCATCTCACCGGCGAAGGAGACATCCTCGACGACGAGGTCCAGCTCGCAATTGCCGAACCAGCTGGCGATATTGAGGTTCGTCGAACCGACACGCGCCCACGAACCGTCCGCGACCGCCGTCTTCGCGTGGAGCATGGGGCCCTTCCATTCGAAAACGCGCACGCCCGCTTCGAGGAGCGGCCGGTAACCTGCCCGTGACAATGGTCGCAGAAGGAGGATGTCCGTCGCATTGGGCACAATGAGGCGGACATCGACACCATCCCTCGCCGCCGCCTTCAGGGCCTCAACGTAGGTGGACAGCCCTGCGTAGTAGGCATCGGTCAGCCAGAGCCTCTTTGTTGCGAGGGTGGCCACAAGCTGATCGAGCCTCAGCACGCTCGCCATGGCCGGCACACCTGCCACAACCCTCAGTCTCATATCGCCGGCCCGATCGATCTCATCGGCACCGGGGAGCTCACTTTCGGGGACGGGTTCGCCCATCATTGCCCAGACCTCGGCGAATGCCCGTTCTATATCGGCCACCGCAGGCCCGCATACCTCCACGCCGGTGTCTCGCCAGGGCTCGATCCCCCGTTCCGGGGCGCCCTCCCACTTTCTGCCCACGCACAGGCCGGAAACGAACCCTATCTTTCCGTCGACGGCAAGCATCTTCCTGTGGTCCCGCGAGAGCCAGCCGAAGGGGCTGCTGAAGCGCGGGGGATTGTAGCAGCGCACTTCCACGCCACCCGTCTTGAGGTCATTCCAGAACCGCCGGGATGCCTTGCCGAGACCGCCCATCCAGTCGCGGATGAGCCGCACCCGCACGCCTTCGCGCGCCTTCGCGATCAGGGCATCGGCAAATCTCCGCCCCGTATCGTCCTCATAGATGATGTAGCTCTCGAAATGGATGTGCTGTGTCGCGGCTCCGATAGCCTCGAGCCATGCCGGGTAGTTCTCGCCGGCATCCTTCAGAAGACGGACACGGTTCCCGTCGATGAGGGGCGCGCCGGCGGCACGCGAGAAGGCGTGGTCGGCGCGCTCGTCCATCCGGGCCAGCGAGTCCTGGCCGCAGGCGTCACCCCGAATCGAAAAACCACGGTCTTCTTGATCTTCGGCATACATGGACAGGCGCAAAGGTACAGCTGCTTTTCGTTCCAGGCCCAAGGGGCCATATGCCTATCGTAGTCCATATCTGAGCCGCCTGTAAAGCCTAAAAGGCTGCGCCAGACAATGATGCATGAAAGGTCAGCGGCCTTCCCTGAATTCGCTGGCAACGATGATGACACACAGGGGAGCGATGCGCACGGCCATTGTGCATCCCGTGCCCATCACCGCGTATTGGGCATCCATGAAGTACGGCCGGGACTGTCCCCTTTGAAAGATGCTTCCGCTCAGCAGCTCTTTCACTACAGTGTCCTCGGGGTATCCGTGGCTCCTCACCTCGGCGACACTCCCCGTCCACGTTCCAAACCGGCGGACACGCTCGAAGAGGCGGTTCCGTTCCTGCTCCGGTGTCATGCCTGACGAGTCCGAACGGGCGATCTCCTCCGCGCGCTCCTTTGCCGCCAGTGAAAGCCCCCGCGAGGCCTTGAGAGGCTCAAGCGGGACCGCGGCAGACGCTCTCGCCCTGTTGATGTCACGGAGTATCCACACCTCGCCTTCCGACAGGAAGTCGAGACTCCCCACGCCCTCGTTGAGAGGAAGTCTTACCGCCACATCCCCGGCGGGAAAGTTCGGAGAGACACATCCCGCCGCGACCACGATCCCGAGCAAGAGAACTATGATGACTGCCGATCCGCGCATATTTCCGCCCTTCTCCCTCGCAGTACCCTCTCATCCAGAAGAGCATACTGCATTGATTTGCACTCCCCATCTATTATAGCATGAATGATGCTTCGTCCAGGGATCACTTTGCACGGCATCAGAGGGACGACGAAGCGGGAGGACAGGCGATCATGGACCACGAAACGGACATAGTCATCGCGGGAGGGGGCTTAAGCGGCCTGTCGGCCGCGCTGACGGCGGCAGAATATGGCTTGAGGGTCATTCTTCTGGAGAAGATGCCCTTTCCCGGCGGCGCCGGCCTTTTCCCAGAAGGTTCTCTCGGCATCGGAACACGGTATCAGAAGGAGAAGCGGATCACGACAACGACGGACCAGGTCTTCGCCAGGGTTATGGAATTCCATCACTGGCGGTGCAACGCGTCGGTCATCAGGGCCCTTCTCAACGAATCCGCCGAGACCATCGACTGGCTCGTCGACCACGGGGTAAGGATAGAGGGGATAAGGACGATGTTCCCGCCCGAGAGGAGCCTTCAGGTATGGCATATCTTCGAAGGCCGGGGAGCCCGGCTCGTGAAGATACTCTCCGGTCACATAAAGGAGAGAGGCGTGCCCCTTTTGACGCAAACGCCGGCGAAGAAACTCCTTATCGACGAGAGGGGCGCCGTCACGGGCGTCGAGGCCGTCGATGCCGACGGAAACACCATGACGATAACCGCGCGGGCCGTCATCATAGCCACGGGGGGTTTCGCCAGCAACAAGGAGATGCTGAAGAAGTACGTGCCCGATGTCAGCACACCGGGGATGGCAAAGCTCATGTACCGCGGACCCGCTGTCGACGGCAGGACGGGTGACGGGATCAACCTTGCCATGAGCGCTGGCGCGGCACTCGCGAGTATGGGGACGCTTGCGGGAAACAGCCCCTATCTCGACAATGAGCCGGCGATAAGACAGTTCAGCGGACCGGACCACATGAAACAGATGCGCTGTGCCCTGAGCCAGCCCTTTCTCTGGGTGAACAAGCATGGAGACCGCTTCTACAATGAATCCTTCGGCTCCGTCTTCAGCGACGTCTACAACGCGATGACGGCGAACGGGGGTCTCATGTGGTCCATCTTTGACGATGCCATGCGAAGGTCGATGGTGGATAGCGGGCCTCTCACACCCTTCAACGCCATCGTCGTTCCGGGACAGAAGATGACTGCCCTCGATGAAGGCATCGAGAAAGGTATAGTCTCAGGTTTCGCCTTCAAGGCGGACACGATCGAGGAACTCGCCGGGAAGATAGGGATAAGACCGCAGAAGTTGCGGGAGACGATCGAAACTGTCAACCGCTACGCCGACGGGAAACACGACCCGGACTTCAGCCGCAAACCGGAGCATCTCGTGAAGTTCGATACCCGGCAGGGTCCTTACTATGCGCTGAAAGGGCTCCGCGCGTTCTTCCTGACCCTCGGCGGGGTACAGGTAAACACGCGCATGCAGGCCCTCGATGAGCAAGGGGAAGTGATCCCTGGCCTGTATGTCACGGGGCAGGACATGGGCGGTCTTTACGACAGCACCTACGACCTCCTCGCTGAGGGTTCGGCAAGCAGCTTCGCGCTGAGCTCGGGCCGCATCGCCGTCAAGAGCATCAGGGAAGCTACCCGGTAGCCCCCGCTTCCTCAAGGAGCCGGACTATCTCCTCGCAGCCGCTTCCCGACGCGTCCATAAGGGCGGTGTACCCGCCATCTCCCCTGGCGTTCACGTCGGCTCCCGCACGTATGAGTGCGCGGACCACGTCACTGTGACCCATCATCGCCGCGAGCATGAGGGCCGTCAGGCCGTTCTTGTCCTTCGCGTTCACATCAGCCTTTGCCGTTATGAGAAGCTCCGCCACCTCCACGTGCCCTTTCCCCGACGCGTCCATGAGCGCGGTGTACCCGCTCGCCCCCCTCGCGTTCACGTCGGCTCCCCGTACTATGAGCATCCGCACCGCCTCGACACGCCCTTCCGTGGACGCCCACATAAGAGGGGTCGTTCCATTCTCGTCCGCATCGTTGACAGCCGCCCCGTTATTAAGCAGCATTTCCATGAGGCCCGTGGAGCCACCCGACGCCGCCACCATGAGAGGCGTCACACGGAGCCTGTCCCTCGCGTTCACATCGGCCCCCGCCGCGATCAGGACACGCACCATCTCGAGATGCCCCGCCTGCGCCGCCACCATGAGAGGCGTCCAGCCGCCGGTATCCGTCTCCTCCACGTCGGCGCCTGCCGCGATGAGCACGCTCGCCCCGGCAACGTCACCCTCTTCCGCCGCGTCAATGAGTTCCCGACCTTCGTCGATCAAACCGTTCATCATAAACCTCTCCCGCACTCGTCCCGTCGTCTTTCAGAGCCGCTATGGGCATTTGGGTTTTAACATTGAGCCGGACCGGTTTCAAGCAGAAATTCCAGAGCCCGGGCGCCCCCGGTGCCGGCATACGGCCGATGGGAGGGTCCTGGTGAGTTCCGGCAGGAAGACAAGGTATGTGGTTAGCCGGAAACCATGCTTCCTACCGTGGCAGGTGGTTACGTCTTGATGTATCCCTTCTTTTCCGCACTGTCTAGTATGTGATGAATGATCCTGTCCTTGTGCTGCCGGGTATCACTGACGATCTCCCTCATGAGGGTCTGGTATTCGACATCGTCGGTCTTTACGATCTCGCCATATTTGTCCTCGATATATCCCTCCTCATAGCTCTGTGCGATAAACAAGAACCTCTCCTGCGTGATCTCTCCGTTCCTCAGCATTTCCGTTTTCTGCACGATGTCCCTGACAACCGTCGCCAGGGCATGCACGTTGAAGGGGCGTCCGGCCTGAAAACGTCCCGGCTTCTTCCGAATGATGTCCATCATCTGCTCGATATGCCGTGCGTGCCGCAATTCATCCCGCCAGATATCGAGCCAGAACTGGCCGTCCTCCTTCCACATCGACGCGCAAACGCTGTACATTTCGGCGATCTTCGTCTCGAAGAGCGCCATCTGTTTCAGCATTTCCAGTATTCCCGAGAGTTCTCCCGATACCTCGATGTTCATTTCACCGCTCCCTATTCTCCTGTTGACCTTTCCAGTCTGAGAAACCTGCCCAGGTGCCTGTCAGCCCCGCACGTGTGATGGACAAGCCAATCCACGACGAGTATCTGTATCTTGAAGAGAAGAAAATGCCAGTCGGAACCGTCTGATTCCTGCAATTCGCGCTTGAGAGCCGCAAAGCGCTCCGTGAACCGCTCGTGCTGGTCCCTCTGGACGTCCAGAAAGGGGTATCCCTGCTTCTCCATGATATCCTCTTCGTCCTTGAAGTGCGTCCGGACGTACTCGTCGAGGAAATCAATGACGGGACCGGCTGCTGTGAAGTCGCGGTCCTTCCTGATCATTTCGGCGAACCTGTTCACACGCTCAAACAACTGCCGGTGCTGGTCGTCGATGTCAGGGTGTCCTATCTCGAAGGCCTCCGCCCATTTAGCGACAAGATCGATCTCGCCCGCTCCCTCATGGACACCCGTCTCCAGGTAGTGCTCACATCTGTCCGCATACACCCTTGCCAGGCTATCTTCCGGGCATTCGGCCAGGCATTCTCTGAACAGTTCGAGCGCGCGCATAACCTCCCTGAAATAATAATAGGCCACCCCTCTCTCGAAGAGCCTCGTCGTCTTTTCCTTCGCGGCGCGGACCTCGGGCAGGTCGCCATCGAAGACCTCATAGACCGGTTGCGGCTGCTTTCTACCCTTCACCGTAACGCGGTCGGCAAACCGTATCCGGTATCGGACAGGGTCCTTAAGGCTGCAGTATGTGTGCTCCGTGATGAGGAGGTTGGTGCGAAAGCTCTTCGTCATGGTCTCCACGCGTGAAGCAAGGTTCACGGCGTCGCTGATGACGGTGCTCTGTATTCGGTTCCTGCCGCCCACTGTGCCCAGCATCATAAGACCCGTGTTGAGACCTATACCGATAGAGACCGATCGATGCCCGGCCTTTCCTCTTTCCTGGTTGTACCCGGCAAGGCGACCAAGCATCTCTATCGCGCACTCGAGAGCGTCATCGGGGCTCGTCGGAAAAAGAGCCATGATCGCGTCGCCTATGTACTTGTCTATAACACCGTTGTGCTCGGTGATAACCGGTTCCATTCGCTCCAGGTAAGCGTTTATGAACTCGAAGTTCTGACGGGGCGTCATCGATTCGGAAAGGGTCGTAAAATCTCTCATGTCCGAGAAGAGAATGGTCATCTTCTTCTCAAGGCTCTCGCCGAGAGTGATATCGACAACGTTGTCCTTGCCGAGGAGCTGCAGGAACTGGTGGGGGACAAAACGGCTGTACGCGGTAACTATGTCGTCAAGAGAATGGTTGTTCATCGTATCGTGCACCCTTCTTACTGAATTATGAGTATCCCTGTTGAATGCAATGGGTGCAATCAACTTTCTGTGACTTTATCGCACATTGTGAAAGAAAAGTAAATTAGGTAATACGGGTGACGACAGGGTTAAAAACCGTTGGAACCGTTAGAGCCGTTAGAACAGTTGGGACCGTTGGGACGTTGAAGGGGTGCCGAGCACAGGCGGAGAGGATTGTACTTCAAGCTCTCCCCCTCCCACAGTCATCACCAACTCACAACCATTCCAAGGATTAGAGGGGTTCTAACGGTTCTAACGGTTCTAACGCCAGTGATCTATATCCAGTCTATTCTTGCCGGATTCCGGTCTATCCAGCGCGAAAAACCGATCTTCACATGACCAAGGGTCATACCGGCGTAGACGCGGTGTCCTTTCGGGACTCCGAGCATATCGGGGATCGCCCTGTCGTGGGCACAGGCGGAGACGACATATCCCGTGTAGAAGGTGCCAAGGCCGAGCGCTGAGGCGGCGAAGGTGGCGTTCTGGAGGGCAAGGTTCGCGTTCGCCTCAGCGAAGCGCACCCGTCTGTCGGCATGGAACAGGACAAGCGCGGGGGCCCGGTACAGGATCGTATCGATGCCCTTCTCCATGTTGCGCGCCGTAAGCTCGAACTGTCCGATCCAGCGGGAATACTCTTCCTTCGTCGTCAGGCCGCGCATGAGATACACGGCGCGGACGAGAGGGTTCCTGAGCTTCTTCGCCGACCTTCCCAGCCACGCCGCCGTCATGGACGCTATCCTCCGAAGCGTCTCACCATTGTCGACGGCAATGAACCGCGTACTCTGCGTGTTCTTGGCGCTGGGAGCAAACCGGGCCGCGTCGACGACCTTCTCTATCATTTCTCTTTCGACGGGCTTATCGAGGAAATTCCGAATGGAGCGCCGCGCCCTCACCATCTCCTGCACCTGCCGGAACGACGGCAAAAGGTCCTTCTCCACTTCAGTGATGGCCCTTCCCTCAAGATTGCGGTGCCGTATCGCCCCGACAGGACAGACAAGCAGGCAATGCCCGCAATCATTGCAGAACTCCGGCCGCGAGACCTCAGGCACACTGCCCGGCCCGGCCTGGGTGAAAACCTTCGGACAGATGCGAACGCAAAGCCCGTCCTTCCTGCATATCTCGCTGTCGATGGTGATGAGACCGTCGTAATTCATATCTCCCCCGGGGACTTTCCTGAACACGTGCCGCGGACATGATCGGGCAATGAAAACTCCCAGGCGACCAGGCACCACCACACCCATGCCCCGCGGTACAGGAATCATATCCCCCTCACCGCAGGAAGTCAACGCGCGCTACCGGCAAAGGCATGACTGCGGAAGATGGTTTTGGATTGTAAACCTTCCCGGATATATGATATTTTTTGACCGGTGATGGGGTTCACCTTCTAACCGCCCTGACCGGGGCTGATAACTCCTGACAAATAGTGGAAGCCTTTCGCGGTCATCCACGGATCGCTTTCGGAGGAGTTGATGAACGACACTTCAAGCATTGCAAGCCCCATCCGGCACCCCGCCCTTCCGGTCCTCAATACCATTGAGAAGATTTGCAAGGAATACGGCATCCTGTCCCTCTCGCGGCAGGTCGACGCCTGTAAGGACCTGCTGGCAAGAGATCCCTTCATCGACGTCGCCATCCTGGGACAATTCAAGGCGGGCAAAAGCTCCTTTCTCAACAGCATCATCGGCAAGCCCGTCCTTCCCGTCGGCGCCATTCCCGTAACCACCGTCATCACGCGCCTGAGCTACGGGGAGACCGAAGGGGCCACAGTGACATTCCTCGACAACAGGAAATCGCGGATCGGCCTCGACGAGGTTGAACTCTATATCTCAGAGGCGAAAAACCCCGCAAACGAGAAGAACGTCGAGGTGGTGGACATCGAACTGCCCCACCTCACGTACTACGAGGGACTCCGCCTTGTCGACACACCGGGCCTGGGAAGCGTCTTCAAGTACAACACGGAGATATCCCAGGAATGGCTTCCCGGGGTCGGCATGGCGATCGTCGCGATCAGCGCGGACAGACCGTTGTCGGAAAACGACCTTGCCCTCATAAGAAACCTCACGGAGCACACGCCCAGGGTGGTCCTCCTCCTGACAAAGGTCGACCTACTCTCATCGGACCAGCAGGAGGAGGTCGTCCGGTTCTTCAAGAGCACATTGAGGCGGGAGCTGAACCGGGACTTTCCCGTGCTCCTCTATTCCGTCGTCGCCGAAACGGAATTCTACAAACGCTTCCTCGACCAGATGCTGCTCGCCCTGTCCCGTAACCGCGGCAACGAATTCGAGGGCATCCTGCGCCACAAGGTAAGGTCCCTCACCAGGAACACGATCAGCTACCTCGAGATAGCCCTCAAAACATCCCTGCAGAGCGACGAGGACCGCGATGTCTTAAAGAAACTCATTCTCGACGAAACCGTCAACTACGACCTCATCCAGTCGGAGCTCTCCCTCATCGCCCGGGACAGCAAGCAACAGACCCGCCCGGTCATAGCGGAATACCTCGAAACCACCCACAGGCTGCCATTGACGAAAAAGCTCCTCAAAACGTTGTCCGAAGAGATGCCCCAATGGAAGGGAAATCTCTGGAAGCTCACGAGACGCTACGAAGAGTGGCTCATGGAAACGATGACGAAAGAGATGGATTCCCTGTCGAAGACGGAATACAAGCATTTCCTGGGCACCCTGAAAAAGGCCCATGCCGCCATCTCCCGCTCGATGATGCTCTTTCGGAACCTCCTCGACAAGAACATCGAAAAGGTACTGGGAATCACCCCGACAAGCATCGAATGGAACATGACCGTCACCGAGCCCTCCCACCCTGACATAGCCTTCATCCATCCCTTCGACTTCCACTTCGACCTCCTCTGGTTCCTCATCCCCATGTGCATCTTCCGAAAACCCTTCGAGACCCATTTTCGCAAGCTCATCCCCAAAACCGTCGAAGCCCACCTCTCCCGCCTGGCATACCAATGGGAAATACGGATCAACAAAACGATCGACGAGGTCCGCGACCAGGCAATGGGATACGTCAAGGACGAGCTCTCAACGATCGATGCCCTGCTATCGGGCATGCAATCCCGAACAGGCTTAACCTCCGCCTTGATAGAAGAGCTGAAACGAACACTGGATCAAACAGCAAAATAAGACAAATGACAAACGGTTCGTCAGTCAGTTTGCTCTCGTAACGTAAGGTCCGCGCGGGGTCCCACTTCTCCCGGGCAGCCACGCTCCGGATCACACCCGTTACGTGCTTTCGACTCGCTCGATGCTCATTGCGGACAGAGGTAGGTACGGGTTGCTTATTGGTCGTCCGCAGACATGACTTGATAACGTATCGCCCATACGGTACTGTCAGACGCATCGGTCCCGGCCACTTTCGTGTCCGGTCCGCGCTCCCCGAAAGCACAACGGGTCCCGTGATCCTCCGCTAACGGCCGTCCGGGAGAAGTGGGACCCCGCGCTCGGTGGGTAAAGTAATGCTTTGAATGATTTGAACCGCTGCAAGAATAACGACCATAAGGCTTTCTACCCCAGAGCCTATCATCTTGCCCGCTGGGTGCCTCCACCCTGATCAAGTCATCTTAATTCATCTTAGGGTGGTGGCGTGAATCTTCTATGCCGGAGGGAATTGTGTGTGGTTGAGGCGGCGTTCGATTCTTCAAAGAGTTTTGGCGTAATCGGTAAATGAGGTAAATGTTTTATCCACGATTGGATTGGCAACTATTCGTTCTAAATTACTGACAACCTTGTCCGGAGTCTTATCAACAATAGTAATAGATGCCTTTTGACCAACAGCTTTTTTCAGCAACTCGTTAAATTTAACGTCTTCGGCTCGTATAGAACATCCGATTATAACTAATTCGGTAGCTTCCCGAAGCATTGACTCAGCAAATGTCCATATACCCGAATAGTCTTGAATCTTATCATAGTCTTTGTATCCAGCAAGAGGTGGAATTATCGCAGGTTCGTCATAATCTATACCTGATCTAACAAAATCTCGATAGCTGATGTCACGAACAGCGCCAGGCGGTAAGACCATCATCTGTGTTATGTTTATCCTATTTGAGAAAATGGGGGTAATAATCTCTAAGAAAGAATCGCTTCCTAAACCCCCGAATGCAATTCCGCCTCTACACGGATTCAACCAATTTATAGAACCATGAATCTTTGCAATGGGAACGCTTTTGGGATGATGCGGCCCAAGAGAATAATGAGTATTAACGTTAATACTCTGTGCGGCCAATTCGAAGAACACGTCATAGTTTAAAGTTATGATTCCGTACTTACAGTCATGATAATGAAGAGCAAGTCTTCTATAGTTATCAAATTTAGGACCATAAAGAAGCGTATAATACCTAAATAATTCGTATATGAAATAGAATGTTTGACTTAATGCTCGTTGCGCCTGATTGCTTCGCTCAAAATCGATCTCACCCGATGAGGTTGCCTCCTTAAACGCGTTCGCAAGCCAATCTAACAGCCCTTCAATATCACAATCCAGTTGCTGTTGTCTTTCAATATCTCCTTCTATGCTAAGATATTTCCTAACACTCGAAAACAAATCAGGAAAAGATTGTTCTGTGAAAATGCCTAATCGAAGCCCTTGTACAAAAAACCCATTAGTCAAAGGAGGGCGTAATTCCGGTACAATACTATCATCGTATCCAAAGGAAGCGCCGGCACCTAAAATATAGCACTTATTCATTCGTAGACACCCTTCTACAAACTCAGCATAACTCTCTAACCGGCTCTTCGATTCTAAACCATCAACTCCATCGCTTTGTTATCGTTTGCCGATAGTTCTGAGATAGAGCTCCCGAACAGCCTTAGGCGCAATGGAGTTTCCACCCAAGGCCATACCACCATTCTTGAAAACAATTATCCCCACCATAAAATTGGATATAGAATTGTTTGAAAGAGTAGACCCCCCGACTTGGATTCTGTCAGGAGCTACTCTGATGCGAACTGGTTTGTCTGGAGTCAGATAGGTTAAGTCAATCTCTCGTCCGACGTTGGCTTTGTAAATCTGTTTACCGTCATCCAAACTGGAGACAATCAGGGTCTGTCCATGAGTCAAGAAAACATTAGAGAGAGAATTGCGAACTGGCCTGTTGTTCACGATCTCAACTTCAGCGATCTTTTCATTGCCGACTATAACGCTTATGGAAAATTGCCCTTTATCGGAGTTGATTATGAAATATCTCCTCTCGTCAAGCGACAAGGCAAATGGTACATTCGAAAACAAGTTGCTGCCCATAGTCAGGGTATATTGCCCTTTGCCCTTCCCAAACAGCTCTTTAAGGATGTGAGCAGCATCAGGGTCCGTTCTTTCGTCAAACGCTGCCCTCCCAATTGCCGGCATCAAATGATCTGGAAAGACACCTTTTTCCTTCAGATCTCGTAGCACCAATGAAGCGTATAGCTGCAGTTTAGAATCAGCACTTGAGAGATGCGGGAGTAACGAAACTGTCCAAGATATCTTTTGCTGATCAACGCTTGACTGCGCCATCGCCCGAGCCATGCTATCGCTTTGACTTCTGAATTTGGTATCTTCATCGTGAATTTGCTTACTGAGTTCCCGATTTTTCGTTGCCGTTGTTTCACTGGACTCGACGTTGATTTTGGTAATCTTCTCATTAATTTGCCAACCCATGTAAGCGACTGCAACGGAACAACAGATCGACAACACAACCAAAGCATAGCTAATCCAAGGTTTTTCCCAAATCCCTTTCTTTGGAATACCGGTAATTCTGACAAGTGATTCACGATTCATCCAGAATCTCCACACAGTACAATAAGTCAATCGGTTACATCTAGCCTTTGACTTCTTGATCCTCTAGTCTTGCGTCCTGTTTCTGTTATTCTCGGCAGATTTCGAGGATAACCCCGGGGGTTGTTGACCTGTCCGCCAAACGTCGTCCGAAATCATCATCGCTCTCGATTAGAAACATCGGAACGTTCCTCGATAAACCAATTATTTCTCTATCGCATTCAGCCAATGGATACGCTTAGTGTTTAGATTATTCTGTTATTATCCTGAGCACATGTCAATAAGAATTGTATTGAATCCTTTACTTTTCCAGTGCCGTGTATTCAAGCCAGAGAACAGCACTTCAAGGAATCAACTCGCCTAACGCTACATTTATCGATAAATTTACACCAAAGGTGTAAGTCCGACATGAAAAACGGATGATTATGGACTTGATCTCCATCGAGTCCACAAAAACGATATTGTTATGCTCTTTGAATGTCCGCAATTACCACATGAAACCGTGGATATTTCCACGATTGCCTTGCTTATTGCTTTCAGGAAGCAATTGTCAAGAGGTCTAGATTCAAAAGGGCCGATTATGGACTCGATCTCCATCGCGTCCATAGGAGCGATGTTGCCATGCCCTCCCCTTGCATACACCAGCAATTGTCACTTGAATCTTGCATGTTTGTTTCACTTCTTCTTTCTTATCACCTTCAGCCAACCTCGAAGCGTGGGGTATCTTTGCCGTGCAGCCGTTAGCGGAGGATCACGGGACCCGTTGTGTTTTCGGGGAGCGCGGACCGGGCACGGAAGTGGCCGGGACCGATGCGTCTGACAGCACCACGTTGGCGATATGCGATAGGGTTATGTTTGCGGACGACCAACCGGCAACCTGCACTCACCTCTGTCCGCAATGAGCATCGAGCGAGTCGAAAGCACGTAACGGGTGTGATCCGTAGCGTGGCTGCACGGCAAAGAGACCCCACGCGGAGCCACCGCGACAACCGGCCGAAGAGGAGAGTCTCCATACGTACTCAGTTCTTCTATGCCCTTCGGTGTTGTGCCACAGCGCTACGACGGACTGGTAGAGAGTAAGCCGAGTTTGCTTTTCTTCCCGATATCCAGATTGCTCTTGAAGTATGCTTCTGTGTGACGGTCCTCGAAGCTCGATTGTGTGAGACCCGAGGTTTTGAGCAGTCGTTCGACTGAAATACCCCTTTCAGAGAGATCAAGAAAGGGCAGGGTCCGTATGGTGGCGGCATCGCAACTGCAGAAGACAAGGTCGTCCCGGCGGACGAGAACCGCCATGGATTCAAGTTCTCCTCCATGGATGACACTGCGCTGGTTCTCCGGAATACGATTGAGTGCCTCGGCAAGCTCCTCGGGTTCAGCGGATACCTCACGGACAGTCCCCGTGTCAATGTACTTCCCTCGGAATGGGATCGGCACTTTCACGCCGTCTCTTATGCAGTATTTGACTTCATCGATGACCGTCGATGCTGCGTGTATCTCATGCAGTGCGGTAAGTTTGTCGAATATTTCAAGTCTGATCAGGTCTATGATTACGTCAGCATCGAGGAGCCATAATTTCAATAGGCGTACCTTCCGTTTCCATGAGCCCTTCAGCTTCTATGAACAGGTCTATCTCGCTTCTATCGATGCCGACGATCTCCGCGAACTTGCCCCGGGAGAGGAGTCCTTTTCTCAGGCACTTCACGGCGAGGCTGTGAAACCGGTCGGAAACGGGTCTGTCGCCCCAGTCGTCGATCCTCTTCTTCTTGTCCAGTCTGGCCAGCGTTTCATCGCCGGCCAGCTTTCTGGCCGTTTCCCATTCGATGCACCCGATGGCGGACAGGCGGTACAGAAGGGCCACCGTGGAAACGCCGAAGTCCCTGGCAATGTCGACTACATCCGCATAGGTCAGGGTCTTTTGATTCTCCATGACCTTGTCCATCGCCTTTCTTACTTCCGCCTCGGGGAGAAGGAGCGCGGAGGCGAACCGGTCCGCCTTCTTTTCTATCTCCGCAAGGTAATCCCCGCTCAATTCTTCCGCGGGAACGATCTTCCAGGTAATGAGGTGGAATAGCTCGTGTGCAAGATCGTAGTTGCGGCGCCAGGGCGCTTCATCGGAGTTGATGACGATCACGGGCCCGAAATCGGGATGGACGGTGGAGGCGGCCGAGCTGATACTCGCGAGGGGTTGATAGATGAACTTTACCCCGTATGTCTGCTCCAGTATGTTCTTGAGCGTCAAGGCCGGCCTGCTGCCAAGCTCAAGAAGCCTCCAGGTATCGCCGGCAAGAGAGTCGATCTTTCCGGGAGTGCTGATGTCGTTGATTCTGAGATCGATGAATTTTGGGTCACCGGTGCTTTCGTGTCCCAGCAACCTTTCAAGGGAACGATACTGTTCGCAGCGATACGTAATGGCTGATTCAAGTTCTTTCCTGGCATCGCCCTCAGGGGCTTTTCGCCAGAGCAAGACCATTGTTTTCCCCTGGAAAGCCTCATCGAGAAAACTGTCCAGGGAGCAGAAATACACCCTGGCAAAGAGGTTGAGTTCCGAAGCCTTGACCTTCCTCTCGCCTTTCTCGATGTTGCTCAGCGTCTGATAACTTGTATATCCAAGCCTCCGAGCCGCCTCGACGACCGAAAGGCCAACCTTCTCCCTTGCTGCCTTCAGGCGGTTGGCTAGCGTCTGCTGATCCATACGAACCTCCTTCTACGATACTATACTTTCTTATGTTTTTTGTCAAGCTACATAACGAAATATTATTTCCCATCAGAGTAGACAGCGCACAATTGCGGTATGCACTGGGCGCCCTGGAGCCCGGCTTACCCGATTGCTGAGAGTCCCGTCGGACCCAGAACTCCAGCCAACCTCGGAGCGTGGGGTTTCTTTGGCGGGCAGCCGTTAGCTTAAGGATCACGGGACCCGTTGTGGTTTCGGGGAGCGCGGACCGGGCACGGAAGTGGCCGGGACCGATGCGTCTGACAGCACCATGGTGGCGATACGCTACAAAGTTATGTTTGCGGACGACCAGTCAAAAGCCCGCTCCCACCTCTGTCCGCAATGAGCATCGAGCGAGTCGAAAGCACGTAACGGGTGTGATCCGTAGCGTGGCTCAACGGCAAAGAGACCCCACGCGGAGCCCCCGCGCCGGGACCAGGCATATCCGGAGTGTGTTTGGATCATGCAATGTACCGAGGAGCCATAATTTCAATGGGTGTACCTTCCGTTTCCATGAGTCCTTCGGCTTCTATGAACAGGTCTATCTCACTTCTATCGATGCCGACGATCTCCGCGAACTTGCCCCGCGAGAGGAGTCCTTTTGTCGCCGTTGTGTTAAGAAATCTGCAAACGTAATTGCTTCCCGAGTGCCGCCGCAAAACGCTCCAGGGTTGATAGCTTGATGTCTTCTGCGTGGTTCTCGATTCTGGAAATTGCTGTTTTTCGGGTGTTGAGCCTGAGAGCCAGCTCTTCCTGCGTTAAGCCCGCTGACTCACGAGCCTGACGAAGCATTGCTCCGATTTTGAACTGTTCGTAGCCTTCTTTGTATCCTTCAGCAAATTCCTTATCTATCTTTTTTCTCTTACCAATGTACTTTTTGAGATCGCTCATGGTTTCATCCTCCTCTTTAAGAAATCTTTCCTGTATGTTTCTGCCTTTTCTATCTCCTGTTTCGGTGTCTTCTGACTCCTTTTTACCAGTCCATGTGTCAGAACCACTATGGAGTTACCAAGAAAAAAACAGAATACGATATGAGTTTGAACCGGATTGAATCCTGCATTCCCATATCTCTTCGGTGCCGACAAGCTTTTTGAAATACGAAGAAGGTACAATATCCAAATCCTCTAACAGACTCAATACCCATGTCACTTTCTGTGCGGCTTTTGCCGGCAATGAATCAAGAAATTCCTTTATCGGGCAGTTTCCACCAACCGTTGTATAGAATGTAACAACTCTGTTCACGGGATAAGGTTAACGCTGATGTTAACCTTTGTCAAGTAAGTTTTTCATACATCCCAGGCCGGAGTATTCCTTGAGAAGGTTGTGCTTCAACAGACTCTTCTGTGATGGTGACTCACTGATGACGCTGGAGTTTCTCTAAATGTACAATGCAGGTATATTATGAGAAACGATGAGATCGTATGGAGAGTAAGGTGGTAACCGGACCCGCCAACCTCCCTTCCCTGTTTCGTCGCTCACACCATTCAGTTGTATCCTGCCCGCCTTATATGATACGGTACATAGCGGTAACACGAACCGGGTCAGCGAGGTACGAAAAATGAACACAGAAGAGAATGCCCTCTCCGGGGACAGGGAGCAGGCCACCAGTCATAATCCTCTTGCCGTATTCAGCGGCGGGGCGGTCATAGGGATCCTTGGCGGCCTGATCGGTCTTGGAGGGGCCGAGTTTCGCCTTCCGCTGCTAATAGGGGCCTTTCGTTTCGCGGCCCTCGAAGCCGTCATTCTCAACAAGGCCATGAGCCTTGTTGTAGTCGCCTCCGCCCTGCCCTTCCGAGCCGCCACCGTTCCCTTCTCGAGTGTTTTCGGGCGCTACGATATCCTCATCACCCTCCTTTCGGGCAGCCTTGCCGGTGCCTGGCTGGGTGCGGGCTGGGCCATACGGTTGAGGTCCCACAAACTCTACCGCGTTATCGCCATCCTTCTCATCGGGATCGCCGCAGTCCTTCTCTTTGGACATGGCTTAAGAGACGGCGGCGCGCCTCTCTTGCATGGTTGGCTCCTGACATGCGTGGGCGTCGTTGCCGGGGTAGGCATCGGCATGATCGCCTCATTGCTGGGCGTCGCAGGCGGAGAGCTTCTCATCCCAACGGTAATGCTGCTCTTCGGGGCCGATCTCAAACTGGCCGGAAGCATTTCACTGGCAGTGAGCCTCCCCACCATGATCACCGGCTTCGCCCGCTACAGCCGCGACAGCAGTTTCGGGGTGATCCGCACACAGTGGAAGTTCATAACCATAATGGCCATCGGCTCCCTCGTCGGCTCCTACCTGGGAGGCCACCTCCTCGGCATCGTCCCAACCCCTGTCCTCCTCCCTCTCCTCGCGGTGATACTGGTGATCTCCGCGATCAAGGTCTGGCGCCACAAGTAAACACAATGAACGCTAATCATCTTATCTGAAGCTCCAAGGGATATTGACAAGAATGTGAGCAAGGACCAACTTCCCGGTCCAGCGGCGGCTATATACCGTCCGCTGGAACCGGTTGTTGGTTGATAGTCTGTTTCGACGCCATGTCAGGCGTCATCGACAACGTTTTGCCCGCGATCAGGCCAGGTCGAAACGGTCGAGGTTCATGATCTTGTTCCATGCCGCTATGAAGTCGTGTACGAACTTTTCCTTTGCGTCGTCGCAGGCGTAGACTTCCGCCAGGGCCCTCAACTGTGCGTTGGAGCCGAAGATGAGGTCGACACGGGTGGCCGTCCATTTGAGTTCGCCTGTCGCGCGGTCATGGCCTTCGAATATGCTGTCATCCTCCGCGGTTGGCTTCCATTCTGTACCCATGTCAAGGAGGTTCACGAAGAAGTCGTTGGTGAGTGCCTCCGGCCGTTTGGTGAAGACGCCGTGACTGGATCCTCCAAAGTTGGTGTTCAGGACGCGCATGCCGCCCACGAGCACCGTCATTTCCGGCGCGGTCAGGGTCAGCAGCTGTGCCTTATCGATGAGCAGCTCCTCGGGCCTCACAGCATAGCGGGTCTTCTGGTAGTTGCGGAAGCCGTCGGCCTTCGGCTCGAGCACGGAGAAGGAAGCCGCGTCGGTTTGTTCTGCCGAGGCGTCCATGCGTCCCGGTATGAAGGGGACTGTCACATTGTGACCGGCACTCTTCGCGGCCTTTTCGACGGCGGCACAGCCGGCCAAAACGATGAGGTCGGCCAGTGATATCTTCTTGCCGCCGGACTGTGCGCCGTTGAACTCGGCTCCTATACCCTCCAGGGTCTTAAGCACCTTCGTGAGCCGGGCAGGCTCGTTGACCTCCCAGTCTTTCTGCGGTGCCAGGCGAATGCGGGCACCGTTGGCTCCGCCGCGCTTGTCGGAGCCGCGGAAGGTCGATGCCGATGCCCAGGCGGTAGAAACCAACTCCGGCACCGTGAGGCCCGACGCCAGGACCTTGGCCTTCAAGGATTCGATGTCCTTATCATCGACCAGTTTGTGATCGACGGCGGGGATGGGGTCCTGCCAGGTGAGTTCCTCCGCGGGAACCTCCGGACCGAGATAGCGTGAGCGGGGACCCATGTCGCGGTGTGTCAGTTTGAACCAGGCCCGGGCAAAGGCGTCCGCCAACTCCTCCGGGTGTTCGTAGAACCGTCGTGATATCTTCTCGTAGATGGGATCGAAGCGAAGGGAAAGGTCGGTGGTCAACATCGTCGGCCCGATGCGTTGTGAGGGGTCGTGCGCGTGGGGCACGGTGCCGGCGCCCGCGTCACCCTTCGGCTTCCACTGGTGCGCGCCGGCCGGGCTCTTCGTCAGCTCCCATTCGAAGTTAAAGAGTATCCGGAAGAAGTTGTTGCTCCACTTTGTCGGCGTGTTGGTCCAGGTAACCTCCAGGCCGCTGCCGATCGTATCTCCGCCTTTGCCTGTGCCGAAGCTGCTCTTCCAGCCGAGGCCCTGCTGCTCGATGCCCGCGGCCTCCGGCTCCGGCCCCACGTGCGACGCGTCGCCGGCACCGTGGGTCTTGCCGAAGGTGTGGCCGCCGGCGATGAGGGCCACCGTCTCTTCGTCGTTCATCGCCATGCGGGCAAAGGTCTCGCGGATGTCCTTCGCCGCGGCGACCGGGTCCGGGTTGCCGTTCGGACCTTCCGGGTTCACATAGATGAGGCCCATCTGAACAGCGGCGAGGGGATTCTCGAGGTTCCTGTCGCCGGTGTAGCGCTTGTCTCCCAGCCACTCGCTCTCGGAACCCCAGTAGACGTCCTTTTCCGGTTCCCAGATGTCCTCGCGCCCGCCGGCGAAACCGAAGGTCTTGAAACCCATCGATTCCAGGGCCACGTTGCCGGCAAGGATCATGAGGTCCGCCCAGGATATCTTCCGGCCGTACTTTTGCTTGACCGGCCAGAGTAGCCTGCGCGCCTTGTCGAGGTTGACATTGTCGGGCCAGCTGCTGAGCGGCGGAAAACGCTGGTTGCCCCTGCCCGCGCCGCCGCGCCCGTCACCCATCCGGTAGGTGCCGGCGCTGTGCCAGGCCATGCGGATGATCAAGGGTCCGTAGTGGCCGAAATCCGCCGGCCACCAGTCCTGCGACTTCGTCATAACTTCAGCAAGGTCCTTCTTCACAGCCATGAGGTCGAGACTCTTGAACTCCCTGGCATAGTTGAAATCCTCTCCCATCGGATTGCACTTGGAGGAATTCTGATGCAGCATGTCCAGGTTCAACTGGTTCGGCCACCAGTCCCGGATCGACCTGCCGCCAACAGCCATGTCTGTGGGAGGTCCTCCCGTTCTCTCTTCATCCATTATCTTCTCTCCTTTCGTTCTCTTGATCGGCTGACCGCCCCATTGTGTGCAATAACCACCCTTCGTCGCTCATCCTTCTCCGGTTCCTTTCTTCCGACATTCTTCACAGTAACCGTAATACTCCAGTCGTGTGTCTGTAACCGAGAAACCCGTTCTTTTCTCCACCTCGCCGGGATCAGCCGGGGTAGGCGTCTCGTAGTCGACTATCTTCCCGCACCCCTTGCAGATCAGGTTGACGTGCTCACCGATGTTCGCCTCGTACCTGTTCTCCGCCGTGTCGAACTCAAGTGTCTTGATGATGCCCTGCGCGGAGAGCTGGTTGAGCGTGGCATATGTGGTCGAGAGGCTTAAGCCCTTCCGTATCTTCCTCGCCTCCCGGTACACCGCTCCCGCGCTGGGATGCAGGTCCCGCATTGCCGCCAGCGCCTCGATGATAGCCAGCCTCTGAGGCGTCATCTTGAGCCCCTTCCTTTTCAATACCTTCAGCATCGACTGTCTCACCATGGCTTTAATCAGGAACCATTCCTGATTAGGCTATTATAGCGACGATTTCGATATTGTCAAGGGGACCATGTCACATCCGTCCAAAATAGATCTGCGGCAACGCACATGCTGACTTTCCGGAGCAATCCAGGACCTGTAATCGACATATCCTATACGATATAAGAGAGAACTGGAGACGGCTCTCGCAAGGAAAGATGATCACCAGAGGAGGTATCCTTCATGAAGACCTGGGACGAAGTAAAGGGCAAGCTTTTGAGCGATCCCGAATTTGCCGAAGAGGTTAAGAAGCTTGAACCGGAATACCAGATAATAAGCCAGCTCATAAAAGCCAGGACAGAGCAGAATATGACCCAGGAAGAGCTTGCAAGGAAGATCGGCACAAGACAGGGGAACATCAGTCGCCTTGAAAATGGAAACGCAGGAATAATGCAGGTCATCCTGAAATGAACCGGACATGGCGTCCCGGCAGACCGGCCAGGCGTGAGCCGGGAGGGAAAGCCTTGAACGGGCCGCACGCTACCGTTCTTGTCCGAGGAGCGACCTCTGGTCGACAAGGCGCGTTTTGAAGACTACGGGGTAGGTCCTGTTGCCGACGGTGCTCACCTTACAGGGAGGATCGCACTTCGTTCTGCATGTGTAGGGAGGGGTGCTCAAAGGCGGGGGACATCGGTAGAAGAGAAGATCGTGCCAGACGTAGAGCCGGTCCTTCGCCACGTCGTAGACGTAGCGATAACGGTCGAGGTAACCGGGGACACCGTCGTCACGCCCGTAATCGCTGCTCACCCACTGGACGTAGCGAAGCCTGTCGGGGACAGTGTCCCCGTCCGCGTCGGGGGCGAAGAAGAACCCGTTGTTGCAGCCGTCGGGAAAGTAGCATTCACCGATGACGACGCCCGGGTGCCCGGGCGACGGGACATAATAGAGGCGGTATCTCGGGAAGAAACCCTCCCACCGTATCTCCAGTCTTTCGCCCGATTGCGCCTCCACGGGCTCTCCCAGGACTCCCCTCTCACCGAAGAGATACCCGTCGTCTGCCGCCACAGGGCTCAGGACGAACCTCAGGAGGCCCTCCTTCACCAGGGCATCGATATCCTCCTCGCGGCGTCCGAAGGCCTCTGCGGTACCGGATGTGTCAAAGACCTCGTAATTGAATGCCGCGGGGGTGCAGCATGCGAGAAGAATCAACACCGCGGCGACAACGATGACCCGGCCGAGTCCCGCATGGACCTTCCGCTCGAGACCCACTATCGCCCCTTATCCGGCGCGCAACCGCCATCAAGCACGGAGATGGTCAGCGGGTCGCCTCCCGCAGCAAAGTCTTCCAGGCGAAGGACCCTTTCGCCCACGGTCACGGTGTGGTTCCCATAATCATGGCTTCTCAGGAGAATGGATCCCACGTTGCGGTACATCTCCGCCGAAGGCCCGTCCGTCTCAATCCTGTAATACTCAAAAACGCCGGCAGAGGGGCTCTCCACCCGTATGATGGAAAGCCCCCTGCCGACCTCATGAAGGAAGGTCTCCCGTACGGGAGCGAGGTAGATCGAATTGATGAAATCGAGATGAATGATACACCCGTCCTCGACGGGAAGGGAAACAAGACATCTTCCCCCCTCTCCTGCCGAAACCACGAGGCATGCGCCCGTCGCGGTCGCCGTGAGCAACATCAAGGACAGGAACCCCAGGCAGACGCCGGTGCGGACGGATGCCATCATCAACCTCCCGGAGGGACCCCGTGGTCCCCGCGGTCTCTAGCTTTCCAACCTCTTCGCGAGCGCCTTCAGCTCTTCCGCCAAAACCCGGGGCAAGTGGTCTCCGAACTGGGCAAAATGCTCCTCCATGTCCCTGACCTCCTCTTTCCAGGCAGCGGCATCGACATGCAGCAGCTCTTTCATGTCCTCTGCCGGCACATTGAGTCCCGCAAGGTCGAGGTCTTCGGCAGACGGCATGTAACCTATGGCTGTCTCCCGTGCTCCCGCCTTGCCGTCGACACGCTCACACATCCATTTGAGGACGCGGCTGTTCTCCCCGAAACCCGGCCAGAGCCACCTGCCGTCGGCAGTCTTCCTGAACCAGTTCGTGTAGAAGATCCGGGGCGCCTTGTCTCCCAGACGCTTGCCCATATCGAGCCAGTGCTGAAAGTAATCTCCCATGTTGTAGCCGCAGAAGGGCTTCATGGCGAAGGGATCGCGGCGAACGTTCCCAATGGACCCGATGTTCGCGGCCGTTGTTTCTGAAGACGCCGTCGCCCCCATAAGCACGCCATGGTCCCAGCTGAATGCCTCATATACAAGGGGAACCGTCGAGGCACGACGGCCTCCGAAGATGAAGATGTCGATGGGAACCCCTTCCAGTTTCTCCCAATCGGGGCTGATGATCGGGCACTGGCGGGCAGGAGCGGTGAAACGGGCATTCGGATGTGCCGTAGGGTCCTTCGAAGCGGGTGTCCAATCCCTTCCCTGCCAATCGATCGTGTGGGATGGAGGATCATCGGTCATCCCCTCCCACCAGATGTCACCGTCGTCGGTGAGCCCGCAGTTCGTGAAGATGCAGTTCTCCTTGATGCTGTCCATGGCAGCCGAGTTCGATGAATAGGACGTGCCCGGCGCCACCCCGAAAAAACCTGCTTCGGGATTGATGGCGTGGAGTCTTCCGTCGGGCCTCAGCTTCATCCATGCAATGTCGTCACCGATGCACTCAGCCTTCCACCCCGGTATGGTTGGTCCTATCATGGCAAGATTGGTCTTCCCGCAAGCAGACGGGAAAGCGGCGGCGATATGATACTGTTTGCCCTCAGGACTGATAAGCCGCAGGATAAGCATGTGCTCGGCCATCCAACCCTCACGCCGTGCCATGGCCGAGGCGATGCGGAGGGCAAGGCACTTCTTGCCGAGCAGCGCGTTGCCGCCGTAACCTGACCCGTAGGACCATATGAGGTTCTCATCGGGGAAATGACTGATGTACTTCCTGTCCATGGGGGCACAGGGCCAGGGAGCATCTTTCTGCCCCTTTTCGAGGGGCGCTCCGACGGAATGCATGCAGGGGATGAACTCGCCGTCGGTTCCCAGTTGTTCAAGCACCTTCGTCCCCACCCGCGTCATGATATGCATGTTGCAAACAACGTAAGGGCTGTCCGTGATCTCGATGCCTATCTTCGCTATGGGCGAGCCGATGGGGCCCATGGAGAAGGGGATGATGTACATGGTACGGCCCTTCATGCAGCCGTCATAGAGGCCGAGCATAATGCCCTTCAGCTCGTCGGTCTCGATCCAGTTGTTCGTGGGACCGGCCTGAGATTCCTCATGGTAGCTGATGTAGGTGCGATCCTCAACACGGGCCACATCGGACGGCTGGGAACGGAAAAGAAAGCTGTTGGGCCGCTTCTTGAGTGGTATGGCTGACCCTGCCTCCACGGCATGGGCCATGAGACTGTCGTACTCCTCCTTTGAACCGTCACACCAGTAAACGCTGTCAGGTTTGCACATGCGCGCCATGTCGTCGACCCATTGAAGAAGATCCTTGTGTTCTGTGTTCGCGCTCTTCATCGGTAGCTCCTCCTGTCAATATCTGCAGCGAAATAGTTAACAATAAATCAGGGGGGGATTGCAAGAGAAGAAGAGGCAGATAAGGGGTTATGGGTCATGGGTTATGGGTCATGGGAAGGAAGGATCCCTTCCTATCACCTATGACCTATCACCTATCACCTGTCTTTATAACTTTTTTCTGTTTTCCAGGGAGCTTTTGATGGTCAGGGGGTCTATGTAGACGATGTCTCCGCCGACGGGGATGCCTGAGGCTATCCTTGTGATCCTCACGTCGTAGGGTTTTAAGATCTCTCCGATGTAGTGGGCGGTGGTGTTGCCTTCGATGTTGAGGTTCGTGGCAACGATGACCTCGCTGATGCCTTCGCGGACGACACGGTCGCGAAGCTCGTTTATCCTGATGTCATCGGGGCCCACGCCCTCGATGGGGTTGATGACGCCATGGAGGATGTGGTACCGGAAACGCCCCGGATTCGACGACTCGATGACCATCATGTGGGAAGACTCCTCCACGACACACACCGAGGTCCTGTCTCGTCTCTCATCCCTGCATATCACACAGGGGTCGGTGTCGGTGATGTTGAAGCAGACGCTGCAAAGGCGTATCTTCTCCTTGATATCGACGAGGCTTCTCGACAACTCCGTGATGTATCCCTCTTTCGCATTGAGGAGAAAAAAGGCAAGCCGTGTCGCCGTCTTCCGGCCGATGCCGGGGAGCCGGGTCAGGTTCTCGATAAGCCGTTCGATCGGTTCGGGATAGAACACGTCCTACATCCCGAAGGGCATCTGCATGCCGCCCGTCACCTTCGACATCTCCTCCTGGACCATCTCCCGGGAACGGTCGAGCCCCTCGTTGACAGCCGCGACAACGAGGTCCTCGAGCAGTTCATTGTCCTTCTCTTCGAGCACTTCGGGCGATATCTTGAGAGAGACGACCTCCTGCTTGCCGTTGACGACACAGCTTACCATGCCGCCGCCCGACTGCGCCTCCACGGTCTTGTCCGCCATCTCTTCCTGGAGCTTCATGAGGCGGTCCTGCATCTTTTTCGCCTGT